>NZ_JAGPYL010000032.1:0-53885 GCF_018070095.1 Micromonospora sp. U56 | reverse complement strand
CATCTACGCCAAGGACACCACCCTCGACCTCGACAAGGTCATCGTCGCCAAGAACCACGCCGACAAGGACGGCGGCGGCATCTACAACGTCAGCGACGAACGCCGCAACGACAAGGACCACAACGACCGCAACAACGGCCCGAACGGCAACAACGGCCCGAACGGCAACAACGGCAACAACGACAAGAACGACAAGGACGACAAGGACGACGACAACAAGGCCAGCGCCACCATCTCCGACAGCAAGATCGTCGACAACAACGCCGGACGCTTCGGCGGCGGCATCTTCAACGGCAAGGCCGACGTCAAACTCGCCGAAGGCTTCCAGGACAACAACGACAACGGCGACCACGACAACGACCGCGACCGCGACCGCGACGGCGCCCACCTCACCCTGCGCGACACCGAGGTCAAGGGCAACACCGCCCTCAACGGCGGCGGCATCTTCAACAACAAGGGCACCGTCACCCTGACCAAGACCCACGTCACCAAGAACAAGGCCACCGACGCCTCAAAGCAGCACCGAGTCGCCGGCGGCATCCTCAACAACGACGGCAAGGTCAAGCTCGACGACAAGTCGACCGTGACCAACAACGACCCCACCAACTGCGCCGGCACCGTCAAGGACTGCTTCAACTGACCGCCGGTCAGCGCGGGATCCACACACAGGTCCGGCCCCCTGCCACCTCGGTGGCAGGGGGCCGGACCGTCATGGGGTCACTTCTGGACGAAGACCGCCACACTGCGCGCCGGCACGGTGAACGTGCCGGCCGCCCGGTCGAACGAGGCCGTCCGGAGCACCGGGTCGGCCGAGTTCACCAGCACCGGGTGCAGCGCGACGTCCGCGCCCCGCAGGCCGGTCACCGTCTGCTTCGCCGTCTCCGGCGTGCCGTTGAACACGACGGTCAGCGACTTCCACGTCCCGTCCAGCCCGCGGGCGTCCAGGGTCATGGTCAGCACGCCCGGCGTCTCGTTCTCGCCTGAGAGCGGGAAGGCGACGCGCCGCTGCACCTGGCCGGCGGTGGCCAGCCCGAACACCGGCGAGGACTCCCGGATCCGCAGCAGTTCCGCGTACCGGGCGTCGGCCAGGTTGATCGCGGCGCAGTCCGGCACCAGCTTCGGGTCGGCCAGCAGCGGCTTCGCGTACGGCCACTTGTCCTTGTTGTCCTGCTCCGGCGGGAGGCCGGCGCCGAACCCGTTGCCCTGCGCGCAGTCCCACCGGATCTGGTTGAACCAGTCACCGGAGTTGTACGAGTTGCGGTCCAGCGACTTCGAGCGCAGCCGCTCGGAGCCGGTGGTGACGAAGCCCGCCCCCTGTCCGAAGGTGGTGGTCGCCAACGCCAGCACCTGCATCCGCGACCGGTCCGTCGCCGAGGTGCCCTGCGGCAGCTTGTACGCCAGCGCGTCGTACAGGATCTCGTTGTCGTGCGCGTCGACGTAGGTGACCGCCTCACCCGGCGCGGCGGTGTAGCCGGCCGGCGAGCCGTTGTAGTCCACCTGGGCGCCGGTGACCTGCCGGCCCGACGAGTCGGTGAACCGGTAGCCCCGCAGGTTGCCGGCGAGCCCCACCTTGATCAGGTCCTGGTAGTGCAGCAGCCGCGCCTTCTGCTCGGCCGCCGTCCCGTTCACGGTGTCACCGTTGGGGTCGGTGTAGAGACCGGAGGCGAAGCCCTGGATGCGCGGGTTGCCGTCGAAGGGGCCGCCGCCGCGCACCGCGTCGCGGAGCCGGTCGTTGAAGGTGCCGATGCCGGTCCCGGCCATGTTGGCCTGGGTGGCCTGCACGAACCGGGCGTCGTTGGCGACCTCGCCGAAGTTCCAGCCCTCGCCGTAGAGCAGGATCTTCTTCCCGTCCACGCCGTCGCGGGCCGGGGTGAGCTGGTCCAGCGCGGCCCGCACGGCCAGGATGTTCGCCTTCGGGTGGTGACCCATCAGGTCGAACCGGAACGCGTCCACCTTGTACGCCTTGGCCCAGGTGACCATGGAGTCCACCACCAGCTTGCCCATCATGGCGTGCTCGGGCGCGGTGTTGGCGCAGCAGGTCGAGTTGGCGACGCTGCCGTCCTCCAGCAGCCGGTGGTAGTAGCCCGGCACCACCTGGTCGAGCACCGACTTCGGGTCGGTGCCCGAGGCGGAGGTGTGGTTGTAGACCACGTCCAGCACCACGCGCAGCCCGGCGCCGTTGACCCCGGCGACCATCTGCCGGAACTCGGTGGTCCGCTTGGCCCCGGCCGGGTCGACGGCATAGCCGCCCTCCGGCACGGTGTAGTGCAGCGGGTCGTACCCCCAGTTGTAGCCGTCCTTTTCGGCGACCTTCGCCACGCAGGCCTGCTGCTGGTCGGAGTCCGGCGGCAGCTGCGCCAGATCGCAGTCGGGCTGCTGCTGGGCGGCCCGCTTCTCGGGGATGGTGGCGAAGTCGAACGAGGGCAGCAGGTGCAGGTAGTTGACCCCGGCGTCGCCGAGCGCCTTCAGGTGCTTCATGCCGGCCGTGTTCGGGTCGGTGAAGGCGAGGTAGGTGCCCCGCTTCTCCGCCGGCACGGTGGCGTCGGCGATCGAGAAGTCCCGTACCGACAGCTCGGAGATCTGCGCCTTCGACACCGGCACCGCGGGTGGCTTGCGCAGGTTGGCCCAGCCGGACGGGGCCAGCGCCTCCTCGGACAGGTCGACGATCTGGCTGTGCGTCGAGTCCGGCGCGAGCGCCACCGAGTACGGGTCCGTCACCGCGGCGGTGACCACCTTCTGCGCCGCCGGCTGCCAGGCCTCGACCTGGTAGCGGTAGTACTTGCCGGCCCAGGCCTTCGTGCCGCGCACCGACCAGACGCCGGTGCGGTCATTGCGGCTCATCGCCACCGTCCTCGGCTCGGCCGTGGGCGAGTCGAAGAGCTGGAGTGACACCGTCCGGGCGGTGGGCGCCCAGACGGCGAGGGTGGGCACCCGGCCGGCGAAGGTGGCGCCCAGCCGGGCGTCGGTGGCCCGGGCGTAGACGTCGTCGAGCACGCCCGGGATCTGCACGCCGGTCGCGCCGAGCAGCCCGCCCTCGGCGTCGCGCTCGGTCACCACCAGTTGCCCGCGCAGCGCCGCCGGGACCTTGGCCAGGTCGGCTCGGTCCAGCGTGAAGGTGCGGTAGGACCACAGGTGCGGGAAGGCCGTGCGCTGGGCCTCGGTGAGCCCGTTGCGCTGCGCCCGCAGCGGCAGTGAGGTGTACGTCCCGGCCAGCTCGCCGTCGGCGATGCTCAGCCCGCCGGCCGGGGCGGCCACCAGGGCGTACTGCTTGCCGTCGGTCGGAGGAGTCAGCCAGGCGACGGTGGACCGGTCGATCCAGTGCGCCTTCTGCTTGGTGATGTCCAGGTCCCGGGCGGGGCCGGACGAGCTGGGCGGCAGCAGCCGGCCCTTCACCCCGGCGAGCAGCCAGACCTCACGACCGGCGCTGGCGAAGTCCAGCCGCTGGTCGTCGGGCTGATCCTTGGTGTCACCGGAGTGGATGATGTAGCTCAGCCCGGTGGCGCCGGCGGCCAGCGGCACCCGGAAGACCGCGCCGTAGGCGTCGATCTTCTCCGGCTTGAGCGGGTTGGACCAGTCGGTGGGGTTGGCGGCGCCGTCCCAGAGGTGCAGACCCCAGCCGGCGTAGTCGTTGTCGGCCTTGCGCCAGTGGATGACCGCGGTGCTCTCGTCGACCGCCGGGTCGGGCTCGCCGGTGGCGGCCTGCCGGGTCGGGTAGAGCGTCGGATCGCCCTGCTTGACCCAGACCTCGCCGGTCTGCGTCACGTCGATGGTGCGGTCGTTCGCGACGTCCTTGTTGCCGTTCTTGTCGACCACCAGAAAGCCGACCGACTTCGCGCCCGGCTTGAGCTTGACCCAGGCGAACCGGCCGTAGGAGTCCTCGCCGGCGAACGGCTGCCCCTTGGGCCACTCGGTGGCGTACGCCGGGTCGATGTCACCCCAGGTGTAGAGGCCCCAGTCGTCGTACCCGCCGGCGGGACGCTGGTAGTGCACCACCGCCCAGTCCCGGGCGGCGCTCTGCGCCGGGGTGCCGACCACGCCGGTGGCGCGGGTGCCGGCGGTCCGCCCCTTGCCGTCGCGGGCGACGGCCTTGTACTCGACCTTCGTCCCGCCGGGCAGGCCGGTCAGGTCGTGGTGGACGGTGTACGGGGCGGTGTGCGCGCTGCCCAGCAGCGTCCACCTGCCGCCGGGCACCCGGGCGGCGAAGGTGACGGTGGCCAGCGGGTCGCCGGTGACCTGGGCGGTGACGGCGGTCCGGGTGGCGACCGGGTCGGCGCCGGGCGCGCTGAGGGTGATGCCCGGCGCGGCGGTGGCCTGCGGGATGGGCCGGCCGGCCTTGAGCACCACCGCCGCCATCGGCGGCACGGTCAGGCCGAGCTTGCCGTCCGCGCCGGTGGTGGCGGTGGCGGCGCCGCCGTAGACGCTGGTGAAGGCGGTGCCGGCGGACCAGGTGTCGACGGAGACGGACTGCGTGGTGGCGGCGTTGTTCACGGCCACCACGTACTCGGTGCGGTCGGCCGGGGCGATCCGGGAGAAGGCGAAGACGCCGGGGCCGTCGGCCGCGTACCGGGTGACCTGGAGGCCGTCACGCAGCGCCGGGTGAGCCTGGCGCAGCGTGCCCAGCTCGGCGATGGTGCGGTAGAGCGGGTGGCCGGTGTCGTACTGGTCGTCGGCGTGGGTGCGGGTGGTGCCGATCAGGTCGTCGTCGAGGTAGTCCGCCACCTTGGTGGCGAACATGTCCTGCCGGGCGTCCTTGTCGCCGCCGGGCCCGGTGAAGCCCTGCTCGTCGCCGGAGTACACGACCGGCTGGCCCCGGGTGAGGAACATCAGCTGGTGGGCGAGCTGGTCGCGGCGCAGCTGGGTGGCGTCATCGCCGCCGGAGGCGGCGATGAAGGAGCCGATCCGGCCCATGTCGTGGTTGCCGAGGAAGGTGGTCAGCCGGTTGGCGCCGGTGTCCCGGGCGGCGTACAGGTCGTCGCGGGCGTACACGTCGGCGAGGGCCTTGGCGGAACCGTCGGCGGCGGTGTAGCCGCGCGCGGCCTCCTGGAAGGAGAAGTCCAGGGTGGCCGGCAGCCCACCGCGCCGCACGTAGGCCGAGGTGACCTCCTGGTCGGCGCTGTAGACCTCGCCGAACATGAAGAAGTCCTTCTTGCCGGCGGCGTCGGCGGCCCGCTTGATGCCCCGGCTGAACTGCGGCCAGAAGTCGAGGTTGACGTGCTTGACGGTGTCGAGCCGGAAGCCGTCGACGCCGGTGCTGGCGATCCAGTCGCCGTAGGCCTTGGTCAGGCCCCGCACCACCTCGGGACGCTCGGTCCACAGGTCGTCCAGGCCGAAGAAGTCGCCGTACTCGCTGTTCTCTCCGGCGAAGGTCGAGTCACCGCGGTTGTGGTACATCGTCGGGTCGTTCAGCCAGGCCGGCACCTTCACCTTGGCGTCCGCGGGGGTGGCGAAGGTCGGGGTGTACGGGCCCGCGTCCGCGGTGACCGTCGGGAAGTCCCGGGTGCCGTCGGCGTAGTTGCGGTCCTCGAAGGCGCGCCCCTGCGCGTCGGTGTACGGCGAGGTCTTCTTGTCGACGTACGCGTACTTGTCCTCGCCGTACTTGATGACATCGGCGGTGTGGTTGACGATGACGTCAAGGTAGACCTTGATGCCGCGCTGGTGGGCGAGCTTGACCAGCTTCCGCATCTCCTCGTTCGTACCGAAGTGCGGGTCGACCTGGGTGAAGTCGGTGATCCAGTAGCCGTGGTAGCCGGCCGAGACGTCCGCGCCGCTGCCCTGCACGGGGCGGTTCTTGAAGATCGGCGCGAGCCAGATGGCGGTCGTCCCCAGGCCCTGGATGTAGTCCAGCTTGTCGATGACGCCCTTGAGGTCGCCACCGTGGTAGAAGCCCTTGTCCTTCGGGTCCAGGCCGGTGCGCAGGCGGTCGCCGGTGAGGCCGCCGGAGTCGTTGCGCGGGTCGCCGTTGGCGAACCGGTCCGGCAGTACGAAGTAGAACTGCTCGGCGCGTCCCGTGCCGGCGCCGGCCTTCAGCAGGGCCTCGGTCGAGGGCTCGGCGCCCCACTGGGCGGCGCCGGCCGCGGCCAGGGTGTCGACGGTGGGCGTCCGGTCGGTGGCATCCGCGCCGAGCTGGTTGACGGCGACCGGGACGCCGACGAGGGCGAGAGTGAGGGTGGAGACCAAGGCGAGCAGTGCCTTGCGAGATATCGGCGGGGGTTTCATCGACGGCCTTCCTCTGGTCGCTGATTCGCCCGCACGCTAGCTCTTGCCGAAACATTCTGCAATACCTTGCAAACATGGTCGCAACAAAGCAGCCTCCTTGCGAAACGTGCCGTCGTTCCGCCGCAGGGGGAGGTCACCCGGCGCCGCCGGACAGAGGGTGGATCAGAGGCCGGCGCAGGCGGCGCCGTCAACGGTGCACCCGCTCAGGCGGGTGTTCTCGCCGGTGTGTTCGAGGTGGAACCGCAGCGCCACGGACGCGCCGCCGTCGAGGTCCACCCCACTGGTGTACGTGAAGACGCCGTCGGACATCCGGGAGGTGCCCTGCGGCGCACCCTCCACCCAGGAGCTGGCCACGCGACTGCCGGCCGGCGGCACCAGGCGCACCGTCCAGGGGCGGGGACCGGCGGCGGCGTTGGCGAGCAGCACCTCGCCGATGAAGCCGTCGTCCCAGGCTTCCATCACCCGGTACCGCCCGGTGACCGGCGACGGGGGCGGCGGGGCCGACTCCGGTCGCGTGTCCCGTCCCGCGGCGGAGGACGCGGGGCGTCCGCTGGGCGTCGGGCCGGGCGGCGGATCGCTGCGGGGCGGGGTGAGCTGCGGGGCGCCCGGGGCGGGCAGGGCGACCGGGGCTCGCGACGGCGGGCTCGACGGCAGGTCGGGCAGCGCCATGGTGGCGGGCAGGTCAGCCGGTCGGGCGGTCTCCGGCTCGCGGCCGCGGGACGCCGTCAACGCGACGACCAGCAGCACCACCATCACCACGACCCCGGTGGCCACCAGGAGCCAGGGCGACGAGGCGAGCGCCGTGGCGGCGGCCCGGGACGAGCGGCGACGCGTGCCGGACATGCCCCTCCCTCATCCGTGCCGTCGGGCGAGCGTAGCCATCATCGGCAGGGCCGGAAAGTGTGTGCCCCGAGCACCGTCCTGATGGTACGGACGCGTCCGGCGCTCAGCCGATGGTGCAGTCCGCCCCGTTGACGGTGCACTGGCCCGGCCGGTCACCGCTGCCGGTCCGGCCGAACGTCATGGACACCACGGCGCTCTCCCCCGCCGGCAGGGGCCTGGTGCCGCTCAGCACGAACCAGCCACTTCCTTGGGTACGCACCGACAGCCCCGAGTCCGACGACGCCCGGATCGACTTGACGTTGCCCGTGAACAGCAGCTCCACCCGCCACTCCCGGGCCCCGCCGGTGGTGTTGCGCACCGTCAGCCGGGCGGAGAACGAGTCCCGGTCGCTGGAGGTGGCCTGGTAGTCCGCGCTCACCCGGCCGGACCCGGCGGCCGGTGCGCGGGTCGTCGGCGTCGCGGCCGGCCGGCGGGTGCTGGCCCGCGGCGACGGAGTGGCGGTGGCCGTCCGCGACGGGGTGGCGTTCAGGGCGACCAGTGGGGCGTCGGCCGGTGGCGTCCCGGACGACGTCACGGAGGGCATCCTCGGCAGGTACATCGGCGGCGCCGGCTCGGGCGCCGCCGCGTGCTCCGGTCCGCGGAAGGAGAGCAGGGCGAACACCAGCAGGACGGCGAGCAGACCGGCGCCGAGCAGCACGACGATCCACGGCGTCGACGCCAGCACGGCGGGTGCGGATCGCGCCGGCCGTGGGGCCGAGCGGTCGGACATGAGGTCCCCCTTGTCGGAGCAGCCGCGCCAGCCTAGCCAGCGCGGACGCCGGACAGCAGAGGGCCCGCCCGGTACGGTCCGTCCGGCCGGTACGGGTCGGAAAACGGCTGGCGGCATGAGACCGATTGGGGTCCGGTCGGGTCAGCCCCGCACCGACGCCGCCCACCGAACGGCCGCCCGGGAGACGTTGCGTCACGCCGCGCGGATGACGGTGCAGATGGCCGGACCGTCCTCGGTGGTGCGCAGCAGGTAGCGGTACCGCTCGCCCGGCACCGCCCGACCCTGGCTGTCCAGGAACTCCCACTGCACGGCCACCTCGGTCAGCAGCGCGGAGACCGGCTGCACGTCCTCGATCAACGCGTTCGCCGCGACCAGCTCCCGTTCCTGGTAGTCCGGAGCGGCGCCGACGAAGGAGAGCGCGACGGCGGCCAGCGTGCTGAAGGAGAAGCTGTACGTGTCGGCGACCACCAGCCCGGGCAGGGCGTAGCAGCCGGCGAGGGCGGGTACGTCGCCGGCGGTGAGCGCCACGCCGTACCGGTCGAAGAAGTCGGTCAGCGTGTCGAGATCGGTGGAGGCTCTCACGGCGTCACCAATTGCCGCCGGCGGGCGCCGGCAAACCTCAGCGCGGCGGGATGTGCACCTCGACCTCGGCGCCGAGCTTGGCGTGACCGGCCAGGTCGAGGTCGTCGCCGCTCCAGAACCGACCCGGGTCGTACCAGTTCGGACGGCGGCCGGCCGGCAGCAGCCCCATCGCCTCGTAGGTCACCGCCACCACCTCGGCGCAGTACGCCGTCTCCAGCGCCCGGTCCGGCACCCGCACCCCGGAGCGGTCCCGGCGGCCCGGCAGTCGCACCTGCGGCACGCGGCCCCGCGCCCAGCGCCAGGCGAGCTGGGCGGTGGAGGGGAAGGGCGTGCCATCGAGCCGGGCGACGGTACGCAGCACCGCCTGCTCCATCGCCGCGTCGGCGGGCGGGTCGAGCTGGCGCAGCCAGGCCCGCTGCCCGTACCGGTTGGCCCAGACGCAGACCGCGTCGCGCAGTACGTGCAACTGCACGCCGCGCTGGTGGCTGCCGGTCCACATGTCCGGCAGCGAGCGGCCCAGCTCGGCGTGCCACATCAGGGGCGGCATGTCGTCCAGCACCACGGCCATGCCGACGTGGTTGACCGGGCTGTTCGTGGTGAGCTGGATGGCACGGTCGGGCACGCTCCGGCCACGGAACACCCACAGGTCTCCGGTACGGGTCAGGTCGACGGCCTCGTCCAGGCTGATGCTCATGAACGTCTACCCTAGGCCGATGCGGCAACGAATGCGGTGGTGGAAGGTACTCGGTCTGGCCGGCCTGGCCGGCGTCGCGGCGTCCGGCGTGGTCATCGCCCGCGCCGAGCGGCGCCGCCGGTCGTACACGCCGGAGGAGATCCGGGACCGGCTGCGCGAGCGGCACGCGCAGGCCGCGGGGAACGGCACGCCGGCCGGCGAGCAGGCCTGACCCGGCGGGCGCGGCTCAGCGCTCGGGTTCGGCCCCGGCGCGGCGCAGCGCCTCGTCGAGCGCTCCGGGGGTACGCCCGAGCACCGCGCTGCCGTCGTCGAGCAGCAGGATCGGCCGCTGGATGAGCTCCGGATGCGCCACCATCGCCTCGATCCAGCGGGGCTCGGTGGCGTCGTCGCGGGGCCAGTCGACCATGGCCCGGGCCACCGCGGCCGGCTCCCCGGTGCGGCAGATGTCCCACGCGCGCGCCTCGAGCCGGCGCAGCACCTCGGTCAACTCGGCTGCGCTCGGCGGCTGCTCCAGGTACGCCCGCAGCCGGTACGGCACCCGCGCCTCGTCGAGGGTGGTGCGCGCGCAGGTGGACTTCGAGCAGGACGGGTTGTGCCAGATCTCCATGACCGACATGGTGACAGACCACCTGCCGACGTGTCCCACTTCATCCAGGGTGGACGGTCGACGGGGCGTCGGAGCAGGGGCTCGGCGGCTACCATGCCGGCATGGCGACGCCCTTCGACCGGACACCGTTCGTCCTGTCCCCGCTGGCTGCCCCCGTCGAGCGGGACGGCCAGGTGGACCTGCACCTGCCGGCCGGTGACGGGCCCCGGCCCGCCGTGGTGCTGGTCCACGGCGCACCGCTGCCACCTGGCGCGTCCGACCCGCGCGACTGGCTCCTCTACCGGGGATACGGCGCCCTCCTGGCCGAGCAGGGCCTCGTCGCCGCTGTCGTCAGTTACCGGGTGGACGAGCTGACGGGCTTCCCGGCCGCGGCCGAGGACGTCGCGGCGGCCGTCGCGCAGGTCCGCGCCGATCCCCGGGTCGACGCCGACCGGCTGGTGCTCTGGTTCTTCTCCGGCGGCGGCCTGCTGCTGGGCGACTGGCTGCGCGCCGCGCCGTCGTGGCTGCGCGGGCTGGTCGGCACCTATCCGCTGCTGGAGCCGCTGCCCGGTTGGGAGGTCGAGGCCCGGTTCCACCCGGTCGACGCCGTGGCGTCCGCCGGCGACCTGCCGATCCTGCTGGTCCGCGCGGGTCGGGACATGCCGCCGGTGCTGGCCGGGATCGAGGCGTTCACCTCGGCGGCGGCGACGAGTGGCCGTTCGGTGCGGGTCCTCGACGTACCAGATGGGCGGCACGGCTTCGACGCACTGGACCACACCGATCAGTCCCGGGACGCCGTGCGCGCGGCCCGCGACGCGGTGGTCGCGCTGCTGCGCGACGCCTGACGCGGCCGGCTTGGGTGCGGGGTCCCGGTCGACGCGAGGCCGAGGTACGGGCCACCGGCTACGTCCGCCCCCACTTGCCATAGTAAGCGATATGCCTGTGAGTCATATTTATGCCTCACGGGCAATATCGCTCGATCGTCGTATGCCTCGGGTCGCCGTCCCGCTTCGCCTATTCGACGCCGAATGCCCGGATTGACTCGGGTGGTTCGCTGGGGCTAGCTGTCCGGCTTGTCCGGCGAGCACCGCGAGGACCAGGCCCCGCCCAGGAGATCAGCGGGTGCGGAGCGGGGGCGGTCAGCCGGTGATCGGGGCGACGAATTCCAGCCGGTTGCCGTGCGGGTCCTCGGTGTGGAACCGCCGCATCCCGGGCAGCTCGTCGTCGCCCCAGGTGACCGGGTGTCCGGCGGCGGCCAGCCGGGCGGCGAGGTCGTCGAGGTCGGGGCGGAGCAGGGCCGGGTGCGCCTTGCGGGCGGGGCGGAAGCCGTCCTCGACGCCCAGGTGCAGCTCCGCGCCGTACCCGGTGAACCAGCAACCACCGCGGGCGGCGAGGGCCGGCGGTTTGGGCTTCTCGACCAGGCCGAGCAGGCCGGCGTAGAAGTCCCGGGAGGCCTCTTCGGAGCCGCGTGGGCAGGCGAGCAGGACGTGATGGATCATGGTGGCACCTCCTCGTCCCGAACCCTGGCACGAGGTTGCGCGAATAGCAAGACGGACGTACGGTTTTGTTGATGACGAGAATCGGCGGTAAGTGTCACCTAACGTGGGCGGCGCTCCGACCGGTGCGACAGACTGCTCAGGACTACTCACGGTCGCTGGTGTGAAGGAGTACGACGTGGCGAGCCTCGACACCTTCGGTGCGAAGACCCAGCTACGCGTCGGAGACGCGAGCTACGAGATTTTCAGGATTGACAAGGTGCAGGGCCACGACCGGCTGCCCTACAGCTTGAAGGTCCTGCTGGAGAACCTGCTGCGGACCGAGGACGGCGCGAACATCACCGCCGACCACATCCGCCAGCTCGGCGGCTGGGACCCGACCGCCAACCCCAGCGTGGAGATCCAGTTCACCCCGGCGCGGGTGCTCATGCAGGACTTCACCGGCGTGCCCTGCGTCGTGGACCTGGCCACCATGCGGGAGGCCGTCCGCGACCTCGGCGGCGACGCCACCAAGGTCAACCCGCTCGCCCCGGCCGAGCTGGTCATCGACCACTCGGTCATCGCCGACCTGTTCGGCCGCGAGGACGCCTTCGCGCGCAACGTCGAGCTGGAGTACGAGCGCAACAAGGAGCGCTACCAGTTCCTGCGCTGGGGCCAGACCGCGTTCAACGAGTTCAAGGTCGTCCCGCCGGGCACCGGCATCGTGCACCAGGTCAACATCGAGTACCTGGCCCGCACGGTCATGGAGCGCAACGGCCAGGCGTACCCGGACACCGTGGTCGGCACCGACTCGCACACCACCATGGTCAACGGCCTGGGCGTGCTGGGCTGGGGCGTCGGCGGCATCGAGGCCGAGGCCGCGATGCTCGGCCAGCCGGTCAGCATGCTGATCCCGCGGGTCGTCGGTTTCAAGCTGCACGGCGAGATGCCGGCCGGCACCACCGCCACCGACCTGGTGCTGACCATCACCGAGATGCTGCGCAAGCACGGTGTGGTCGGCAAGTTCGTCGAGTTCTACGGCCCCGGCGTCAGCGCCGTGCCGCTGGCCAACCGGGCCACCATCGGCAACATGTCCCCGGAGTACGGCTCGACCGTGGCGATCTTCCCGATCGACGCCGAGACCGTCCGCTACCTGGAGCTGACCGGCCGCGACCCGCAGCAGGTCGCGCTCGTCGAGGCGTACGCCAAGGAGCAGGGCCTCTGGCACGACCCGGAGCGCGAGCCGGAGTACTCCGAGCGGCTGGAGCTGGACCTGGGCACCATCGAGCCGTCGCTGGCCGGCCCCAAGCGCCCGCAGGACCGGGTGCCGCTGGGCAGCGCCAAGACGCTGTTCCGCTCCGCGCTGACCGACTACGTCGCCGACGACTCCGCCGGTGAGCGTGACCTCAAGCCGGGCGTCGCCCGCGAGCAGCTGCCGCGCGGCGCCAACGGCCCGGCCGACGAGGCCAGCGCCGAGTCCTTCCCGGCCAGCGACCCGCCGGCCAACGAGTTCAGCGACCCGGCCGACGAGCCGCGCGACCTGGAGACCGCCGCTGCCGGCGCCGGCGGGCGTGCCACCAACCCGGTCCGGGTGACCAGCGCCGACGGTGTCGAGTACGAGCTGGACCACGGCGCCGTGGTGATCGCCGCCATCACCTCCTGCACCAACACCTCCAACCCGCAGGTGATGATCGGCGCGGCGCTGCTCGCCCGCAACGCGGTCGACAAGGGCCTGGCCCGCAAGCCGTGGGTCAAGACCACCCTGGCGCCGGGCTCCAAGGTCGTCATGGACTACTACGACCGGGCCGGCCTCACGCCCTACCTGGACAAGCTCGGCTTCAACCTGGTCGGCTACGGCTGCACCACCTGCATCGGCAACTCCGGCCCGCTGCCGGAGGAGGTCTCCGCCGCGGTCAACGAGGGCGACCTCGCCGTCGTCTCGGTGCTCTCCGGCAACCGGAACTTCGAGGGCCGGATCAACCCGGACGTCAAGATGAACTACCTGGCGTCCCCGCCGCTGGTGGTCGCGTACGCGCTCGCCGGCACGATGGACATCGACCTGGCCAACGAGCCGCTCGGCGAGGACAACGAGGGCAACCCCGTCTTCCTGCGCGACATCTGGCCGAACAGCGCCGAGATCCAGGACGTCATCGCCCAGGCGATCGGCGCCACCGGCTTCAGCGCCGCGTACGCCGACGTCTTCGCCGGCGACGAGCGCTGGCAGTCGCTGCCCACCCCGACCGGTGACACCTTCGCCTGGGCCGACGACTCCACCTACGTCCGCAAGCCCCCGTACTTCGAGGGAATGCGGCAGGAGCCGAGCCCGGTCACCGACATCGCCGACGCCCGGGTGCTGGCCAAGCTGGGTGACTCGGTGACCACCGACCACATCTCCCCGGCCGGCTCGATCAAGGCCGACTCCCCCGCCGGTAAGTACCTCGCCGAGCACGGCGTGCCGCGCCACGAGTTCAACTCGTACGGCTCGCGCCGGGGCAACCACGAGGTGATGATCCGGGGCACCTTCGCCAACATCCGGCTGCGCAACCAGCTGGTCCCGGGCGTCGAGGGCGGCTTCACGGTCAACCACCTGACCGGCGAGCAGACCTCGATCTACGACGCCTCGATGGCGTACCAGGAGGCGGGCGTCCCGCTGGTCATCCTGGCCGGCAAGGAGTACGGCTCCGGCTCGTCGCGCGACTGGGCGGCCAAGGGCACCATGCTGCTCGGCGTCAAGGCGGTCATCGCCGAGTCGTACGAGCGGATCCACCGCTCCAACCTGATCGGCATGGGCGTGCTGCCGCTGCAGTTCCCGGTCGACACCACCGCGGAGTCGCTCGGCCTCACCGGCACGGAGACCTTCTCCATCACCGGCGTGACCGCGCTCAACGACGGCGACACCCCGCGCACGGTGAAGGTCACCACCGACACCGGCGTGGAGTTCGACGCCGTGGTCCGGATCGACACCCCGGGCGAGGCGGACTACTACCGGCACGGCGGCATCCTGCAGTACGTGCTGCGCCGGATGATCGCCAGCTGACCTCGTACCATCGAAGGGCCGCTCCCCGCGGGGGGCGGCCCTTCGCCGACTCCGCTGGCGGGTGCTCGCCCTCAAGCCGGCAGCGGGCTAGCCTGTCAGCTAGGGAGGTGTCCGGTGTCAGGTGAGGCTGCGGCACAGTTCAACATTCATGACGCCGAGACGAACCTGTCGCGGATCATCGAGCGGGTGGAGCACGGCGAAGAGATCGTCATCAGCCGTGCCGGCACTCCGGTCGCCAAGGTCATCCCGCTACGCGCGCGGCGCCGCAGTGGGCGGGGATCACTGCGCGGCCGGGTGACGCTGCCCGCGGACTGCGACTCCGACGAGGTGAACGAGGCGATCGCCCGGGACGTCGGATGAGGCTGATGGCTTGACTCGGGGGCGGCCGGCCGCGCTCTCGCGACGGACCCCCTCGACCAGCACGAACAGCTCACGCTTGACGGTCGCGAGGCCCCGGGAGTCGAGCTGGTAGCCCTCGATCCAGGTCCACCCGTGGGGCGGGTGCCGGTCGCGCATCTCGCGAATCACGCGGACGATAATCGGTGCCACGAACTGCGGAGAGGCGGCCCGGGACAGCAGAACCACGTCGCCGGCACCGAACCTCGCACGCGGCCCGCTGCTCATCGCAGCCTCAGCGCGACCGCACGGGCCTCCTCATCGGTGAGGGGCAGAAACCAGAGGAAGCGGCGGACGACGGCGATCGGGTCCGGGCCGCCGGGCCGGCCGCGAAGGTCGCGGATCGCGCGGCGGGTGATCCGGGAGAACTCGGGGATCAGGGTCGCCCGTCGGGACGCGTCCGTCGGAGTCGCGCGCAGCGTCGGACAGGGCCAGTCCCGACCGCAGGCGTCGCACCTCCACCACGGTCCGCCTGCGGTGTGCGCGGCGAGCGGACCACTCCCGGTCCGCCAGCGCGATCCGGGCACGACGTTCGTCACCCCGCCGGGGCCACGGTACGCAGGGGTGAGCGGCCCGATCGGTCCGGGAATGGTCCGGGCCGGCGGCGAATCGCTTCTCGGCTTCGGAACCGGCCGCGGCTTGTCCTCAGGCATCGTCTTTGCTCCTCGACATCGGCTAACCCGCAGCTTGCCGAGGGTTGTCGGACAATCACACAGCGTTCGCTAATCTTCTTCGGACGGTTGTTTTGTTCCTGAGAGGACAGGCATGAACCATGCGTTTGTCGCCGCGCTTGCCGAGGCGGGCCACACGGCCGAGAGCCTGGCGGGCCACCTGGGGGTGCACCCGAAGACCGTCGCCCGGTGGGCCAACCCCGGGCACATCCCGCAGAGCCGGCACCGCGCCACGGTCGCGAGCCTCCTCGGACAGCACCCCGACACGCTCTGGCCGGACGCGACTCACCGGCGCGAGCCCGTGTGGTTCCGGCCGTGGGTCGACATCGAGCGTGACGCCGTCGCACTGCGTGCGTTCCAACTCGCCTGGGTGCCCGGGCTGCTTCAGACCGAGGCGTACGCGCGCGCGACGCTTGAGTGGGAGGCCTTGCCGCCGACCAAGGTCGAGGAGTTGGTCGCGGCGCGAATAGCTCGACAGACGATCCTGATCCGCGAGTGCGGGCCGTTGTTCGTGGCGGTGCTGGACGAGGGTGTCATTCGTCGGCAGGTCGGCGATCGGGATCTCATGGCCGCTCAGCTCGCACACCTTGTGAGCTGCGCTGAGCTACCGAACGTTCAGCTTCATGTGGTGCCCCGAGACACGGTCGCGTATCCCGGGCTGAACGGACCATTCATGCTCGCCGAACTGCCGGACGGAACGCGGGTCGGGCACGTCGACAGCCAGGCGCGTGCGCAGATCATCGAGCAAGCTTCCGAGATTGCTACGCTGGAGCGAAGGTGGGAACGTTTACGCGGCGAGGCTCTGCCCCGACAGCGATCCCTGGACCTCTTGAAAGAAGCAGCGGCATCATGGACCTGACTGGCGCACAGTGGCGCAAGAGCACGAAGAGCGGCAGCAACGGCGGCGACTGCGTCGAGGTCGCGGACAACCTCGCGGGCGTCGTGGGCGTACGCGACTCCAAGGACCCGGCCGGTCCGGCCCTCACCTTCGCACCGGCCGCCTGGCGGCGGTTCGTGGAGACGACCAAGCGCGGCTGATCCGCCGGCTCCGGACGGCCCTCGGCGATCCGCCGGGGGCCGTCGACGTTCTCGGGCCACGTACGCGGGTCCCACCCGCCCGGCCAAGCGCTGTGCCGCACGGGAAATGCGGCGTGTCGCCGTATCCGGTTAGCCGGACATTGCGACACGCCGCAAACGGTGTCGATCGCGGGTCAGCCCTCCCGGCGGCGGGCCTCCCGGGTCTTCATGGCGTGCTCCATGAGCGTGACCAGCACGTCCCGGCTGGACTCCCGCTGCCGGGCGTCGCAGAGCAGCACCGGCACGCCCGGGTCCAGGTTGAGCGCCGCCTGCACCTCGTGCAGCTGGTAGCGCCGGGCGTCCTCGAAGCAGTTCACCGCCACCACGAACGGGGTGCCCCGCTCCTCGAAGTAGTCGATCGAGGGGAAGCAGTCGGCCAGCCGGCGGGTGTCCGCCAGCACCACCGCCCCGATCGCGCCCAGGGCCAGCTCGTCCCAGACGAACCAGAACCGGTCCTGGCCGGGGGTGCCGAAGAGGTAGAGCACCAGGTCGTCGCTGATGGTGATCCGGCCGAAGTCCATCGCCACCGTGGTGGTGGTCTTGTCCTCCACGCCGGACAGGTCGTCGACCCCGATGCCCGTCT
Source organism: Micromonospora sp. U56 (assembly GCF_018070095.1). Classification (NCBI taxonomy): domain Bacteria; kingdom Bacillati; phylum Actinomycetota; class Actinomycetes; order Micromonosporales; family Micromonosporaceae; genus Micromonospora; species Micromonospora sp. U56. Next base: position 36,956 of record NZ_JAGPYL010000032.1, on the reverse strand, counting down.
CGGTCAGCACCTCCTCGGTGCGCAGCGGCCTGGTCTCGCTCACCGAGCCGACCATGGTGGTCTTGCCCGCGCCGAAGCCGCCGGCGATCAAGATCTTGATCGCGGTGGGCAGCGGCGGCGCTCCCGCCGGCCGGTCAGAGTGCCCGTAGTCCATTGATCACCGCCTCGAAGACGCTCTCGTCAGGTAGGTTGGCGCTGCCGCGCGGCGGCCGCACCATCACCAGTTCGCGGGCCATCAGGTCGCCCAGGAGGACCCGGACGGTCCCCACCGGCAGGTCCAGATGGGCGGCGACCTCCGCCACCGACTGGATCCGCTGGCAGAGCGCGACGATCGCCAGGTGCTCCGGGCCCAGCCCGGACTCCGCGCCGGCATCCGCGCGGGTCGCCGTCACCAGGGAGATGAGGTCGAACGTGCCGGTGACCGGGCGGGCCCGGCCGCGGGTGACCGCGTACGGCCGGACCACCGGCCCGGCGTGGTCGTCCACCCACCTGTCCTCGGAACCGCCCTCGACCCTCATCGCCGCTACTTCCCGCCGGCCGGCTGGTCGAGCCCCCGGGTCGGCGACGCGACGAACTTGCCCACCCGGGTCACCAGCATCGCCATCTCGTAGGCGATCAGACCGACGTCGGCGTCCTCGGCGGCGAGCACCGCCAGGCAGGCGTTGCGCCCGGCCGCCGTCACGAAGAGGAACGACGACTGCATCTCGATGATGGTCTGCTGGACCTGCCCGCCGCCGAACCGCTTGCCCGCGCCCCGGGCCAGGCTCTGGATCCCGGCCGCCATCGCCGCCAGGTGCTCACCGTCGTCCCGGCTCAGCCCCCGTGACGAGGCCATCAGCAGGCCGTCGGAGGAGAGCGCCACGGCGTGTTCGGCCTGCTTCACCCGACCGACCAGATCGTCCAGCAGCCATGTCAGGTCGGCACTCGAAGCCGTCTTCTGCCCCACTCGTCGTCCTCTTCTCCCCCGGCTGGTGTCGCCGTACGTCGGTGTTGCCGTGCCCCGTCGCGCGGTCGCTTCTCCTCGCGCCGCCGTCAGGTCGCCTGACCGTCCCCGTTCTCCGGCCCGTTGCCGGACCGCGCCCCGGTGGCGGCGCCTCCCAGCAGGCGGGCGGCATCGGTCCGGCCACGCCGGGTGCCCGTCTGGTAGGAGCTCATCATCTTGCGCACCTGCTCCGGCAGGCGCGCCGCCTGCTCGTCGGGCTCGTCGTCGGCCGCCGCCTGCTCAGCGCGCAGCTCCGGCACGATGTTCGCCTGCCGTACCCGCACCGGCAGGCCGGAATCCGTCACCCGGTCGTCCGTGCCGGCGGGCGTCCGGTCGTCCGTGTCGGCGGGCGTCCGCTCGTCGGTGGCCGCGTCCGGCACGGCCGCGTCGACCGGCGTCGGGACCGTCGCGGGCCGCTGCGGCGCGGCGGGCCGGGCCACGGTGGTCGGCAGGCCGGTCGGCACGGTGGGACCGGTCAGGGCACCCTGTCCCGCCCCGGTCCGGGACCGGGTGGGCAGCCCCGACGTGGACGGCGACGGCGCGGCCCCGACCGGCAGCGCCGGAGTGTCCACCGGATCGTCGGCCGCGGCGGTGTCGCTGTCGGCCGCCGGGGCCCCGGTCGGCGGCGTGCCCTCGCCGGCGGCGACCGGCGGGACCGACCCGGTGCCGACCGGGAAGCCGCCGGAGGTGTTCGCGTCCTGGCCGGTCTCCACCAGGTCGAGGGGGATCAGCACGATGGCGGTGGTACCGCCGTACGCGGACTCCTTGAGCTGCACCTTCACCCCGTGCCGCTCGGTCAGCCGGCTGACCACGTAGAGGCCCAGGCGGGCGGCGTTGGCCAGGTTCAGCTCGGAGCGGTCCGCGATGCGGTCGTTGGCGGCGGCCAGGTCCTCCTCGGTCATGCCGAGGCCGCGATCCTCGATCTCGAGGGCGAAGCCGTTGGCGACCAGCTGGCCCCGCACCTCCACCGAGGTGTGCGGCGGGGAGAAGGAGAGCCCGTTCTCGATCAGCTCGGCCAGCAGGTGGATCACGTCACCGACCGCCCGGCCGGCGAGCGAGACGGGCCCCAGCGGCAGCACGTTGACCCGGGTGTAGTCCTCGACCTCGGCGACCGCGCCGCGCACCACGTCCACCATGGGCACGTTGCGTCGCCAGGCGCGGCCCGGGGTCGAGCCGGAGAGCACGATCAGGTTCTCGGCGTTGCGCCGCATCCGGGTGGCCAGGTGGTCCACCCGGAACAGGTCCTCCAGCTCCTCCGCGTCCTGCTCGCGGCGCTCCATCGCATCGAGCAGGGTGAGCTGGCGATGGACCAGGGCCTGAGTGCGCCGGGCCAGGCTGAGGAAGACCTCGCGGACGTTGCGGCGCAACTCGGCCTGCTCGACCGCGGTCCGCACGGCGGTCTCCTGCACCACGTTGAACGCCTTGCCGACCTGGCCGATCTCGTCGTCGCCGAACTCCAGCGGTGGCGCCTCGGTGGCGACGTCGACCTGCTCGCCGTGCCCGAGCCGCTCCACGACGCCGGGCAGCCGCTCGTTGGCCAGCCGGAAGGCGGCCTCGCGCAGCCGTTCGAGCTGACGAACCAGGGCGCGGGCGGTGGTGATCGAGACGATCACCGAGGCGATGACGGCGATCAGGCCGAGGCCGGCGGCGAGCACCATCCGGACGATCACCCAGACCGCCACCGGGGTGGCCCGGTCGACCAGCGCGTCGCCGCTGGCCAGCACCGTGGCCTCCTGCTCCTGCAATGCCGGGGCGATGGCGGCCTGCCAGTCGTCGGCCTCGACCGGCAGTGGCGCGTTGGGGCGGCCGTCACGGACCAGCCGGTCCTCCATCGACCGCAGCCGGACGAAGGACTGCCCCTCGGTCATCCGCACGTAGCGTTCCCGGTCGGCGTCGGGCAGCTCGGCCAGCGCCTCGCCGGCGAGGAACCGTTGCGCGCCGACCAGGTGGGCGAACTGGGCGTACTCCCGGTCGTTGATCCGGCCGGCGGCGGCCACCCCGGCGAAGAGGGCGTCCTCCTGCGACATCAGCTCCCGCACCCGGACCAGCTGGGTGAGCGTGGCGGTGTCCTTGGCGATCTGCTCGTCGTCCAGTTTGCCCAGGGAGGCGTACACCCGGAACAGCGAGTCGAGCACCCCGGTGTACGAGTCGACGGCGCCGGCCCGGTCGACGGCGCGGGTGGCTACCGCGTCCCGCACCGCGCCCAGGGCGTCCAGCCGGGTGACCACCTCGTCGATCCGCTTCACCAGCTCGTCGCTGGAGGCGAGCCGGGCCCGCGAGCTGCGGGCCGACTCGGCGAAGTCGGCGGCCCGCTCCTCGCTGCGCCGGCGCTGCTCGCGCAGCTGCTCCGCCTGCTCCTGGCTCGGGCGGCCGAGGTAGGCCGCCGACATCCGGCGTTCCCGCTGGAGTTCGGTGAGCAGCGACTCACTCGGCTCGGCGACCTGCGCGTCGAGCGTCTGCACGCCGAGCACGTTGAGACCGTCGCGCAGGGTCACCCAGGCCGCGAAAGCCCAGAGCGCGGCCAGCGAGACCAGCAGGGCCACAACCTTGGTGCGCAGACTTGCACTGCGGGAACCCATCACACCCGTCCCTCGCCGGTCCTGATTCACGTTTCGGATTGGCCGAATAGGCGACCCCGGCCCCGGCGCACGCTAGCAGTGTCCGGAAGTTCACTCAAGCAGTGCAGACCAGGGGTCTGTCGGGGTATGGGCGCCATCGCGCAGTCGGTCGCCAGCCGCCTTGCGCGCGGCGATCACGGCCGCCCGGACGATCTGTCCAGGATGGTACAGGTCCTTGTCGTGCCACAGTGGAGGGCACTCGCCTTCATCGTCCATCGCGGACAGTCGGCCGGTCGCGGCCGTCACGGCCGCGTCGAGCGAGGGCGAGGGCCGCCCCGCCAGGAGCACGAGCAGGCCGTACGCGGTCTCCTCCGCCGTGCCGGCCCACCGCCCCCAGGAGCCGTCGGGCTGCTGACTGTCGAGCACCCAGCCGACCGCCCGCTCCACCGCCGGCCGGGCCGACGGACCGCCGTGGTCGCGCAGGGCGAGCACCGCGCAGCAGGTGGCGTAGTAGGGCGAAGCGTGCCAGCGGTCGGACCACCGGCCGTCGGCCTCCTGCCGGTCGAGCAGCCAGCCGGTGAGCCGGCGCACCACTCCCGCCGCCCGGGGGCCGGCGTCGCCGAGTTGCCGGCCCAGCGCCTCCAGCACGTGCGCGTTGGTGGTCACCGATGCGCCGTTCTCCCCCTGCCAGGTGCAGAAGTGCTCCCCGGTGTCATACCCGGCCAGGCACGCCGGGTCGGCCGGCTGACCCAGCCGCGCCAGCGCGTACAGGGTGACCGCGGTGGTGTCGGCGTCGGTGGGCAGGCCCGGTCCGGTGGCGGCGCCGTCCGGGCCGAGCGCGGCCCGAAGCTCGGCGAGGATCCCGGCCGGCACCGACAGGGGTACGCCGACCCGGGCCAGGGTGGCGAGCACCCAGGAGCGTTCGAAGACGGTGATCGGGGTGGCGCAGGGCACCGGCCCCCCGTGGCCGGCGATCGCCTGGCGCAGGTAGTCCACGCTGGCCGGTGGGCTCCCGTCGGGGCCGCCGAGCCAGGCGGCGGTGGCGGCCGGGGAGGCGCCGACCGCGCCCGACCCGGTGGCGGTCACGGTGGGCAGCCGCCGCGCCGCCGGGCCGAGCACCTCCAACGCGTGCAACAGCTTCGGTGGCATCGGACGGCCGGACCGGGCGAGCAGGCGTCCCCGGTCGAGGCGCTGTGAGTCCATGCCGGCCGGCAGTGGCGGCGGGCCGGCGGCGCGCCGGTCGGCGAGCGCCGCCGGCGGCTCGGCCAGCCGGTCGCCGATCCGCTCGACCAGCGACGGGACGATCAGGTCCGCGGCCGGCAGGTCCGGCACGGGGTACGTCGCCGGGCCGGCCGCCCGGTCGTACAGCAGGCGCAGCGCCCGGTCCACGGCGTTGCGCACGCCGTCGTGGGACCAGCCGACGGGGGCGTCCCGCTCCAGCGCGGCGAGCAGCCCCTCGACGGCGCTCAGCGTAGGCACCAGCGCGTAGCCCTCCGGCCCGCCCCAGCCGCCGTCCGGGCGCTGCCCGGCGAGCAGGAAGCGGATCCGCTCGGCGTGCTGCGGCAGCCAGGGCGCCAGGGACACCAGCCGGCCGGTCTCGTACGGCGAGGCGGACGTACGGCCTGCCGGACGGACGGTCAAACCGGCGACCAGGTCGCCCGCCGCCATCGCGTACCCGGGATCCTCCGGCGGTGCGGCGTCCCGGGCCAGAGCCTCCGTGCTCACGCCACCCCCCAGAAGTCGGTCGACCGGTAGAAGCCGCTGGTGTAGCCGAGCTGCCTGGTGAGATAGGCCGCCTCCCGGGGGCAGTCGGGGCGCAGCTCGTCGAGGAGTTCGGTGGCCCGCGCGAGAAGGCCGGTCAGCTCCCGCTCGACCACGGCCCGGTCCTCGACCAGCAGGATCGCGTTGAGGTCGCCCCAGCGCAGATCCCGCTCGTAGGTGGCCAGGTCGTTGACCAGCCGCAGGGCGCGTTGCACCGCGTCGCTGGCGGCGACCAGCCGATCGAGCCGGTCGGGTGCGTCCGGGTCGCCGGTGGAGATCCAGTGCCCCACGTTCACCACCGTGCAGGCCAGGTTGTCGGCGTTGGCCAGGTAGTCGGCGAGCGACGGCAGCGGCAGCAGGCCGTCGCGGCCGGCCGTCCGCCAGTGCCACTCCCGCCGCATCGCCTCCAGCGTCCGGCGCACCGCCTCCCGCCACGCCCCGCCCAGCGTCGCGAAGGCCGGTGCGGCGGCCAGGTCGGCGCGGAACTCGGCGAGGAACCGGCCCAGCGGGTCGTTCGCCGTCGCGGGCGCCCCGGCGGCGACCGCGAGCTGCCGGCGCACCAGCTGGTCGACGTCGGCGGCCGAGGTGGCCAGGTGGTCCACCTGCCAGTCCAGCGCGAACCCCCAGAGCACCGCCCGGTTGGTCAACCGCAGCTCGGCGGCGTCGCACTCGGGGGCGCTGAACGCGATGGCCAGGGCGACGCTGCTGGCCAGGGCCGCGTCGAAGGGGCCGGCGGCGAAGAGGGCCGGGTGGGCGGCCAGGCAGCGTTGCAGGTCCCGCTGGCCGTGCGCGGCGAGGGCGCAGATCCGTCCGTGCTCGGCGGCCTCCCGCAGCTCGTCGACCGCCCGTACGTCAGGTGCCACGGCGGTCAGGCCAGGGCCGGTTGCCGGTGCGGGGTGAGCATCAGCGGCACCGGCCCCCCGGCTCGCAGGGACGCGGCGAGCTGCGGTGCCGGCATCCCGGGCTCGCAGAGCCGGTACCGGAACCGGCTGAACAGGGTTGCCAGGATCAGCGTCGCCTCCAGTTGGAACAGGTACTGCCCGATGCACTGGTGGGCGCCGCCGCCGAACGGGAAGTAGGCGTACCGGTGCGCGCGCCGGGGCGCGTCGGGGGCGAAGCGCTCCGGGTCGAAGACCTCCGGGCGGTCCCAGAACCGGGCCAGCCGCTGGGTGACGTAGGGGCTGAGGGCGATCGTCGCGCCGGCGGAGATCCGGGTGCCGCCGATGACGTCGTCGGCGACCGCCGTCCGCGGGACCAGCCAACCCGACGGATAGGCGCGGAGCAGCTCGTCCAGCACCATCCGGGTGTAGCGCAGCTCGCCGACCTGCTCCCGGTTGACCACGTCGCCGGGGCCGACCACCCGGTCGATCTCCTCGTAGAGCCGGGCGGCGACGTCGGGCACCTGCTCCAGCAGCGGGAAGAGCCAGGTGAGCACCGTGTACGTGGTCTCGGTGGTGGTGGCGAAGGTGGACACCACGTCGTCGCGGACCCGCCGCTCGTCCAGCTTGTTGCCGTCGGCGTCCCTGGCCCGGGCCAGCGCGGCGAGGATGTCGTCGCCGCCCTCGGGGCGGGCGCGCTCGGCGCGGACCAGCGGGAGCAGGATCTCGTCGATGTTCCGCACGGCCCGACGGAAGGCCCGGTCGCCGGGCATCGGCACGGCGTCCGGCAGGAACGGGGCGAGCAGCCGGAACCGCAGCGCGGTCGCCACGGTGTTCTGCTCGACGACCACCCGTCTGGCGTCGGCAGTGTCGATCTTGGCGCCGAAGAAGACCCGGCTGACGGCCGCGCAGATGATCCGGGAGACCTCGACGGCCGCGTCGACCGGGGTGCCGTCGCGCGCCGGGCCGGCCAGCTCGTCCACGGCGTCGCTGATCGCCCGGCTCATGTCGGCCACGGCGGCGTCGAGCCGTTTGGGGGTGAAGTGCGGCTGGAGCCGCCGCCGGCTCGCCTCCCACTTCGGGCCCTCGGAGAGGATTCCGTCGCCGCCCAGCTTCCGGACCGACCGCCACAGCATGCTGTCGCCGGCCCGGGTGTAGTTCGCGGCGTTGTCCCGCAGCACGTGCTGGACGTGCGCCGGCTCGGTGACCAGGTACGGCCGGATGGTGCCCAGGTTCAGCCGGACGACCTGCCCGGGCGTCGCGTCCGCGAGACCGACCAGGGTGCCCAGCGGGTCGCGGAGCAGCTTGGGCAACGTGTGGCGCAGGGTGGCGACGTGCGGCTTGCGGTGAACCGGGGCGGTCGATTCAGTCATGGCTCACCTGCACGGGTCCTCCTCCGGTGCTGCACCGCCTCGCGCTACGTGGTGCCGTGGTGATGGCGCGTGACGGTTGCGGTGAGCATGTCACTGATGAAAAGGCTTTTCCAGATCTTGCGTCCGGAGAAATTCTCACAGTCAACGATAGTCGTCCACTGTGCACAGTCCCAACCGGACGCTAGCCCGACAGATCGCGCAGGTAGCGCCACTCCGCAGCCACCGGCCGATAACCTAATCCGAGGTTCAGCGTGAGCATCGGCACATTACCGGCGTCGTTGCTGGTGTACGCGTACCGCAGCCCGGCCGCCCGGGCCCGGCTCAGCGAGCGGTGCTTGACCGCGCGGGCCAGCCCCCGGCCCCGGTGCCCGCGCCGGGTGCCGGTCATCCCCGACCGGTAGCGGGTCCGGCCGTCGGTGAGCGCGAAGCCGAACGCGAGCACCTCCCCGTCCCGGACGGCCACCGTGGTCAGGTCCCGGTCCAGGTCGGGGCGCTCCCAGTAGGCGGTCCGCCAGTCGGCGTAGCTGATCTCGTCCATCGTCACCTCGCCCGGCTCGTCCCGGGAGGCGTCGAGGTCGGCCAGGTAGAGCGGGTGCGGGTCGGGCAGCTCGGCCGCGGCGAGCAGCCGCACCCCGGCCGGCAGCGCCGGGGCCGACGGCAGCTCCGCCTCGGCCAGGTCCAGCAGCAGGAACTCGGCCCGCCGTCCGCGCCGGTAGCCGCGCCGCTCGGCGAAGCCGGTGCTGGCCGGGTCGTCGGCCACCTTCGCGTACGCGGCCACCGCCCCCAGCTCGGCGAGCCGCCGCTCGGCGGCGACGAGCAGGGCGGTGCCCGCACCCCCGCCGCGCCACCGCGGGTGCACGGAGAGGTTGGCGAAGCCCAGCCCCGGCTCCGCGCTCTCGTGCAGCAGCCCGGTCCGCGCCTCGCCGACCACTCTGCCGGCGCTCTCGGCGACCAGCACGCCGAACCGTTCGGCGGCCGGCGCGCCGGTGAGGCGCCAACCCAACCACTCCTCGGTGATCATCTGGTACGGCGCGGCGGCGGCCAGCACCTCGGCGACCGCCGGCACGTCGGCGGGTCGCAGTGGGCGTACGACAGGGGCCATGGTGGCCGAACCTACCCCGACGCGGCGCCGTCCGGGGGGTGCGAATCCGGGCGCGCCGGGGCGCCCTGTGCCAGGCTCAGGGGCATGGACGACACCACCATCCTGAACCGGATCTCCGAACTCGTCGACGAGGAGCACCGGCTGCGCTCCGCGGCGCAGGCCAACGAGTCCGGCACCGACGACGAGGCGCGCGAGCGGCTGCGCGCGTTGGAGGAGTCCCTGGACCAGTGCTGGGACCTGCTGCGCCGCCGCCGGGCGGCCCGGAGCGCGCACGGCGACCCGGACGCCCAGGGTGAGCGCCCGATCCCGGCGGTCGAGCGCTACCTCCAGTAGCGCGGCACGCCGGGTGGCGACGCCCGGCAGGTGAGGCGGGTACGCCCCGGACGGTCCACGGACCGTCCGGGGCGTGCGCGGCTCAGCGGATGCCCGCCTCGCGCAGCAGCAGACCGGTCAGCTCGGCCGAGTCCACCTCGGCCGCCGGCAGCCCCCGCGCGGCGAACCAGGCGCCCACCACCTTCACGTCCCGGGCCAGGAACTCCGGCCCCTGCGGGTTGGCCACCACGTCGACCACCTGCGGCAGGTCGATCATGACGAGACGCCCCCGGTGCACCAGCAGGTTGTACGGCGACAGGTCGCCGTGGGCGTACCCGGCGCGGGCCAGCACGACCAGCGCGTCCACCATCTGCTCCCACAGCGAGCGCAGCTCGCCCGCCTCGGGGCGCAGCTGGGCCAGCCGGGGCGCCGCCGCGCCCTCGTCGGCGTCGCCGACGAACTCCAGCATCAGCTCGGTGCCGATCAACTGGACCGGGTAGGGCACGGCGATCCGCCCGGAGTCCGCGCCGATCTCCCAGAGCCGGCTGAGGGCGGCGAACTCGGCCGCGGCCCACTGTCCGGCGATCATCTGCCGGCCGAACGCGGTACGCCCGGCCATCGCCCGGTTCTCCCGGGACCGCCGCACCCGGCGCCCCTCCAGGTAGCCGGCATCGCGGTGGAAGAGCCGGTGCTGGGCGTCCCGGTAGCGCTTGACGGCCAGCAGGCAGGACCGGTCGGTGTCCGGCACCGCGCGGCGGACGAGGTGGACGTCCGCCTCCTTGCCGGTCTTGAGCACACCGAGCTCGGTGTCCCGGGCGGCCAGTTCGGTGACCAGCCACTCGGGGTGAGGTTCGGGGCCGTGGACGGCCTCGTCCCAGGAGGACCAGCGGTCCTCGGGTTCGGGCTCGTCGTCGGGCTCGACGAGGGCCGGCTCGACGTGCCGGCCGTGCTTCAGGAAGTGTGGTTCGTCGTCGTCGAAGCGGCTCTTGCCGCGGCCACGGCGCTGCGGCGCCGGGAGGTCGTGTTCGCGCACGGAAGTGGTGATCCCTTGATCGAGGCTGATGGAGGCAGGTGGAACGACCCTGCAAAGACGGCCATGACCGACCTCCTTCTCCTCGACCGGGCTCGACCCGGCTGCGCACCCGCGCGGGCCCCATGCTGACCGACGCCCGATCCGGCGGCAACCGAATTACCGGACCCCGCCCGGGCCGCCCGTCCTCAGGCGGCGAGCACCGTGGCGACGGCCGCGATCAGCGAGTCGACGGTGCGGGTCGGGGCGAACCGGTTGTCCGGCCAGGTACGCCCCCGGTGCAGCCAGACGCTGGGCAGGCCGACGGCGGCGGCCCCGCCGATGTCCGCCTCCGGGCTGTCCCCCACCACCCACGCCCCGCGCAGCGGCATCCGGGCCCGCTGGGCGGCCAGCGCGAAGATCCGCGGATTGGGCTTGCTGACCCCGGCCTCCTCCGAGATCACCCAGTCGGCGACGTACCGGTCCAGCCCGGTCCCCCGGATCTTGGCGTCCTGCTGGCGGACCGAGCCGTTGGTGACCACCACCGGCACCCAGCCGGCGTCGTCGGCGATCCGCAGCGCGCAGGCGACCAGCGGATCGAGGCGGGTGTTCGTCACCACCCCGTCGTGCAGCTCCTCGACCAGATCGATGGAGGGGATGCGCAGCGCGTACCGGTCGCGGATGGCGTCGGCGACGTCCCACCGGTCGGTGAGCCCGTCGGCGTCGATGGAGAGCAGCCAGTCGATGTCGGTGTGGGGCGCGCCGATGCTGTCCAGGAACCGCTCACCCCAGGCACGGAACGGGCCCGCCCGGTCGAGCAGGGTGTTGTCCAGGTCGAGCAGGAGCAGCGGCACGCGGGCACCTTACGGGAGAGAGGGTCGCCGTCGACAGGGCCGGGCGGTCGGCGACGTCCGTCAGGCCGGCAGCGCCGTTCGGGGGAGCCCCTGGTCGGCGGGCCGGTCGGCGAGCATCGAGTGGGCCGAGCGGGTGGCCGCCAGCGCGGCCGGGTCCAGGGTGGCGACCAGTACGGCCTCGCCGTCGTCGGCGCCGCGCACCAGCGGCCGCCCCTCCGGGTCGTAGACCGCCGCGCCGCCGTTGAACCGCCACGGGTCGGCGCCCCCGACGGCGTTGGCGAAGACGACGTACATGGTGTTGTCCAGGGCCCGGGCGGCGTAGTAGAGGTCGCGCCGGTGCGCCGACCCGGCGAGGTAGCCGCTCGGGCAGAGGTAGCCGTGCGCGCCGTCGGCCGCGGCGGCCCGGGCGTGCTCCGGGAAGCATCCGTCGTAGCAGATGCCCAGCCCGAGCCGCCAGTCGTCGACCAGCAGGGTGGCGCCCCGCCGGCCGGCGTCGAACAGCTCCCGCTCGCCGCCCCAGAGCTGCTGCTTGTCGTACCCGACCCGGATCGCGCCGGTCGGGTCGGCGATCAGGGCGGAGATGGTCCGGCGGTCGTCGGGGTGGCGGACCGCGGCGCCGACGACCAGGGTGATCCGGTTGTCCCGGGCGGCGGCCCGCAGCGGGTCGAGCCGGGGATCGTCGACCGCGCCGTCGCCGGTCGCGGCCACGTCCGTGCCGGCCGGATCGGCGGCCAGGGTCGGCGGATGGTACGCCGGCAGGAACAGCTCCGGCAGCACGGCGACCCGGGCGCCGGCACCGGCGGCCCGGGCGGCCAGGCCGGCGGCGACCCGCGCGTTGCCGGGCACGTCGCCGGGGACCGGGTCGGCCTGCACGGCGGCGACGGTCAGCGGGGCGGACGGAAGGGGGGCGGAGGCGACCGGGGGCGTCGTCACCCGCCGATCCTAACCGGAGCGTTCCGGCCGGCCCGTCCCACCACGCAAGATCCCAAGCCGTACGTACGGTTTGCGTAACGCAGGGTCAGCTGGAACGATCGACCCGTGCCCAGAGTAAGTCAGGACCAGCTCGACGCGCGCCGACAGGAGATCCTTGCCGCGGCGCGGGCCTGTTTCGCCCGGCACGGCTACGAGGGAGCCACCGTGCGCCGGCTGGAGGAGGCCACCGGACTGTCCCGGGGCGCCATCTTCCACCACTTCCGTGACAAGGACTCGCTCTTCCTCGCCGTGGCCGAGGACGACGCGGCGGCCATGGTGGAGACCGTGGCCCGCAACGGCCTCGTCCAGGTCATGCGGGACCTGCTGGCCCGGGCGATCTCGCCGGACACCACCGGCTGGCTGGGCAGCCAGCTCGAGGTCTCCCGCCGGCTGCGCACCGACCCGGCGTTCGCCCGCCGCTGGGCCGAGCGCTCGGCCGCCATCGCCGAGGCCACCCGGGACCGGCTGGTCCGGCAGCGGGAGGCCGGGGTGCTGCGCGAGGACGTCCCGATCGACGTGCTGGCCCAGTTCCTGGAGCTGGCGTACGACGGCCTGGTGCTGCACCTGGCGATGGGCCGACCGGCCGGCGACCTGGGCCCGGTGCTGGACCTGGTCGAGGAGGCCGTCCGCCGGCGCTGACCGCCCGACGTATCGGCTTGGTAACTCGGCCTCCACGGCGTTCGGCGCGTGGCGGCCCTGCTCCACAATGAGGCCGCGATCCCCTCGCGTGACAGGAGCAGAGCCATGACGCTGGCGGCCGACACCTGGGGCATTCCCGGCCCGACGTTCCTCCGGTTCTATCTGCTGGCGGCCCTGGTGGTCGTCGTCGGCTCGATCGTGTACCGGTCCCGGATCCTCGCCGGTCAGCCGGCGGCCGGGGTTGGCCAGCTCGGGCCGCAGCAGGTCGCGTACCTCAACGGCGGCGACCAGCTCGCGATCTGGACGGCGCTGGGCGGCCTGCGCGGCTGCGGCGCGGTCGGGGTGCGTCCCGACCGGCGCCTCACCACCGGCGGCCCCCTGCCCAGCGGCGTCACCCCGCTGGACCAGGCGGTCCACCACGCCGCCCGCAACCACCTGTACACGCGGGAGCTGGCCCGCGAGCAGCGGGTGTCCCGCGCCCTCGCCGAGCTGCGCGAGGGTCTGCAACGGCAGGGCCTGGCGCTGCAGCCCGAGCAGCGCATTGCGGCCCGGCGCGGTGCGTGGCTGGTGCTCGCCCTGATGGCGCTCGGCGCGGCCCGGATCGCCGCCGGGTTGGCCAACGACCGACCGGTCGGCTTCCTGCTGCTCGCCGTCCTCGCCCTGATCGTCCCGCTGGTGCTGCTCGCCCGGGTGCCGTGGCGAACCCGGGCGGCCGACGCTGCACTGCGCGAGCTGCGCCGGAGCAACATCCACCTCTCCCCCGCGTCCGCGCCCGCCTACACCACCTACGGCGCGACCGGGGCGGCCATGGGGGTCGCTCTGTTCGGTACCGCCTCGCTCTGGGCCCTGGACCCGGGTTTCGCCGAGCAGGCGGAGATCCAGCGGCAGGCGCTGAACAGCAGCGGTGGCAGCGGCGGCGGCTCCTGCAGCGGCGGCAGTTCCTGCGGTGGCGGCGGGGGCGGCGGTGACGGCGGTGGCGGTGGGTGCGGCGGCGGTGGTGGGTGCGGCGGATGACCGGTCCGAGCGGGGTGGGCATCGGCTGGCGGCCGGAGATCGCCGGGTTCGTCGCCGAGCTGCCCGGGCTGCGCTTCGTCGAGGTGGTGGCCGAGTCGGTCCCGTCGACCGGCCTGCTCCCGCCGGGGCTCGCCGAGCTGCGCGGGCGCGACGTCACGGTCGTACCGCACGGCGTGCGGCTCTCCCTCGGCGGCGCGGAACCGGTCGACCCGGCCCGGGTGGCCCACCTGGCCCGGGTCGCCGAGCTCCTCGACGCGCCGCTGGTCAGCGAGCACATCGCGTTCGTCCGGGCCGGCGGCCTGGAGGCCGGCCACCTGCTGCCGCTGCCGCGCACCCGGGAGGCGGTGGCCGCGGTGGTGGCCAACGTCCGGCGGGCGCAGGCGCAGCTGCCGGTGCCGATCGCCCTGGAGCCGATCGCCGCGCTCTTCGACTGGCCGGACGACGAGCTGGACGAGGCGGACTTCCTCACCGAGATCCTGGACGCCACCGGGGCGACGCTGCTGCTCGACGTCGCCAACGTGCACGCCAACGCCCGCAACCGGGGCGGCGACCCGCTCGCCCTGCTCGACCGGCTCCCGCTGGACCGGGTCGCCTACGTGCACGTGGCCGGCGGTGCCGAGCGGGGCGGTTTCTACCACGACACGCACACCGACCCGGTGCCGCCGGAGGTGCTCGACCTGGTCGGCGCGCTCTGCGCCCGCCGCCGGCCCCCGGCGCTGCTGCTCGAACGCGACGGGCACTACCCGCCCGCGCCCGCCCTGCGGGCCGAGCTGGACGCACTCGCCGCCGCCTCCGGATTCCCGGTGGTGACGTGAGCGACCGGACGGTCCCCGGTCCGCCCGGCGCAGCGCCGGGCGGCGAACTGGGCGCCCGGCAGGCGGCGCTGGTGGCGGCGCTGGTCGCCGGGGCGCCGCTCCCGGCCGGCTTCGCGCCCGGGCCGGTGCGGGCCGCCCGGGTCGCCCTGCTCGGCAAGCGGGCCGGCGAGGTGGCCCGGCACTGGCCGCTGCTCGCCGCCGCCCTCGGCGACGCCTGGTGGGACACCTTCCGCGAGTGGGCGGCCGACCGCCCCACCAACGGCTCGCTGCGCGACGGCTGGGACCTGGCCCGCACGCTGCGCGGACGGGGCACGCTGCCCCCGCTCGGCGCGGAGGAGCTGGTCGCGCGCGAGGCGGGCAGCCGCTACGACGGCCACCACCCGCCGCGAACCCGTCGACTGCCGGCCGTCGCCCGCGCCGGCGGCGCCGTCGCGGTGCAGCTCGCCGGTCGGGTACGCCTGCTGCGCCCCGCCCGGCGCTGACCGCCCCGCCCGGCGCTGACCGCCCCGCCCGGCGCTGACCGCCCACCCGGTGCGGCCGGTACTCCGGTACGGCAGGATCGACGGCATGGATCTCGGACTCACCGACCGGGTGTACGTGCTGACCGGCGCCTCCCGGGGCCTCGGCTTCGCCACCGCCGAGTGCCTCGTGGCCGACGGTGCGCGGGTGGTCCTCTCGGCCCGCGCCCCGGAGCGCGTCGCCGAGGCCGTCGAGCGGCTCGGCGGGCCCCGGCACGCCATCGGGCTCACCGCCGACCTGACCGACCCGGAGACGCCGCAGCGGCTCGTGGTGGCGGCGCGGGAGCACTTCGGCCGGCTGGACGGCGCCCTGGTCTCGGTCGGCGGCCCGCCCCGCGGCACCGCCGCCCAGGTGACCGACGAGCAGTGGCGGCAGTCCTTCGAGACGGTCTTCCTGGGCAGCGTCCGCGCCGCCCGTACGGTGGCCGGCGCGCTCACCGACGGCGGCGCGATCGGGCTGGTGCTCTCCACCTCGGCCCGCGGCCCGGTGCCGGGCCTCGGCATCTCCAACGGCCTGCGTCCCGGCCTGGCCGGGGTGGCCAAGGACATGGCCGACGAGTACGGCCCGCGCGGCGTGCGGGTGCTCGGCCTGCTGCCCGGACGGATCATGACCGACCGCAACCGGGAACTCTTCGCCGCCACCGGGGACGCCGAGGCGGCCCGGGCCGAGGCGGAGGCCGGCATCCCGCTGCGCCGGATCGGCGACCCGGCGGAGTTCGGGCGGGTCGCCGCGTTCCTGCTCTCCCCCGCCGCGAGCTACGTCACCGGGGTCACCGTCCCGGCCGACGGCGGCGCGTTGCGCGGCCTGTGAGCCCCGCCGACCGCTCCGACGACCCGGCCGGTGCCCGGCCGGGTCGGCCGGCTGCCCGGGCCGGGTCCGGGCCTCGGGGCCAGCAGTCCGGCCGGCGGCCGGGGCCGGCGTCCGGTCGGCCGCCCACCGGCGCGCCGCCGGACGCGACGCCAAGGGCCTCTGGCGCGACGCGGGGAGCCTCCGGCGCGGGACGGCCGACAAAGGACGAGTTGGCGGCCGCGGCCGACCGGACCATCCCGGACCTGATCGCGCCCGGGCTGGACGTGCTCTTCGTCGGCATCAACCCCGGGCTCTGGTCGGCGGCCACCGGCTGGCACTTCGCCCGACCCGGCAACCGCTTCTGGCCGGCGCTGCACCGGGGCGGCTTCACCCCGCGCCAGCTGCACCCGAGCGAACAGGACCAGCTCCCCGGCCTCGGCCTGGGCATCACCAACATGGTGGCCCGGGCCAGCGCCCGCGCCGACGAGCTGACCCCGGCGGAGCTGGTGACCGGGGCGGAGATCCTGACCGGCAAGGTCGCCCACTACCGGCCGGCCTGGGTGGCGGTGGTCGGGGTGACCGCGTACCGGATCGGGTTCGCCCGGCCGAAGGCCGGTTTCGGCCCGCAGCCGGAGACGCTGGCCGGGGCCCGGCTCTGGGTGCTACCCAACCCGAGCGGCCTGAACGCCCACTTCACTCCGGAGACGCTCGGGGCGGCCTTCGGGGAGCTGCGGGCGGCCGTCGCCGGCCAGTTGCCGTCGCCGGGCTAGTTGGCCGCCGCCGGCGGCAGCGCCTCCTGGGCGACGTACGTGCCCAGCGGCACCGTGGTGATCACCGGCTCGGGCTCCGTCGCCGCGTACGGCGCCGGCGAGTCGGCGACCGCGAACTGGGTGCGGTACAGCTCAGCGTAGAGCCCGCCGACCGCGACCAGCTCCTCGTGCCGGCCCCGCTCCACGATCCGGCCGTCGTCGAGGACCAGGATCTGGTCGGCGTCGCGGACCGTGGAGAGCCGGTGCGCGATGACCAGCGCGGTACGCCCGGTCAACGCGACGGCCAGCGCCCGCTGCACTGCGGCCTCGCTCTCCGAGTCCAGGTGGGCGGTGGCCTCGTCGAGGATCACGATCGACGGCGCCTTGAGCAGCAGCCGGGCGATGGCGATGCGCTGCTTCTCGCCGCCGGAGAAGCGGTAGCCGCGCTCACCGACCATCGTCTCCAGCCCCTCGGGCAGCGCCCGGACCAGGTCGGCGACCTGCGCGCCGGCCAGCGCCGCCCAGATCTCGTCGTCGGTGGCGTCCGGCTTGGCGTAGCGCAGGTTCTCGGCGATCGTCTCGTGGAACAGGTGCGAGTCCTGGGTGACCACGCCGATCTCGTCGCGCAGCGAGGCGAGGGTGGCGTCGCGGACGTCCACGCCGCCGACCCGCACCTCGCCGTCGGTGACGTCGTAGATCCGGGAGATCAGCATGGACAGCGTCGACTTGCCGGCGCCGGAGGGCCCGACCAGGGCCACCATCTGGCCCGGCTCGACGGCGAACGACACGCCCTTGAGCACCGGCTCGTTGACCGTACGGTCCAGGGTGGCGACCTCCTCCAGCGAGGCCAGCGACACCTCGGCGGCGGCCGGGTAGCGGAACCGCACGTCGCGGAACTCGACCCGCCCGTTGCCGCGCGGCACCGGCACCGCGTCCGGCTTCTCCTCGATGCCGGGGCGCAGGTCCAGCACCTCGAAGACCCGGTCGAAGGAGACCAGCGCGCTCATCACGTCCACCCGGACGTTGGACAGCGCGGTCAGCGGGCCGTAGAGGCGGGTGAGCAGCAGCGCGAGGGTGACCACCGTGCCGGCGCTGACCGCGCCGGTGACCGCGAGCCAGCCGCCGAGCCCGTAGGTCAGCGCCTGGGCCAGCGAGGCGACCAGCAGCATCGCCACGAAGAACGTCCGCGAGTACATGGCCGACTGGATGCCGATGTCGCGGACCCGCTCGGCCCGGCCGGCGAAGCGGCGGGCCTCGATCTCGGGCGAGCCGAAGAGCTTGACCAGCAGCGCCCCGGCCACGCCGAACCGCTCGGTCATCGTCGCGTTCATCTTGGCGTCGAGGTTGTACGACTCCCGGGTGATCTCGGCCAGCCGCTTCCCGACCCGCCGGGCCGGGATGATGAAGATCGGCAGCAGGACCAGCGAGAGCGTGGTGATCTGCCAGGAGAGGGTGAACATCACCCCGGCGGTCAGCACCAGCTGGATGACGTTGCTGACCACCCCGGAGAGGGTGGAGGTGAACGCCCGCTGGGCGCCCATCACGTCGTTGTTGAGCCGGCTGACCAGGGCGCCGGTCTGGGTGCGGGTGAAGAACTGCAACGGCATCCGCTGCACGTGGTCGTAGACCCGGGTGCGCAGGTCGAGGATGATCCCCTCGCCGATGCGGGCGGAGTACCACCGCTGGGCGAGGGAGAAGAGGGCGTCGGCGACCGCGAGCGCGGCGATCACCAGCGCCAGGCGGACCACGGTCGCCCCGGCCTCGGCGCCGCCCCGGGTGATGGCGTTGATGACCTTTCCGGCCAGCACCGGAGTGGCCACCCCGATGATCGCGGCGATCACCACCGTGACCAGGAAGACGACGATGTCCCGCCGGTACGGCCCCGCGAAGGCGACGATCCGCCGGGCGGTGCCCCGCTTGAGCCGGTGCGCGGAGACCTCGTCGCTGCTGCGCATCGACCGGAGCATGCTCCACCCGGCCATGCCCCCACCGGACATCGGGTTGGACATCGGTCACCTCCGGGATCTGCGGCAGCGCGCACCGTCGGGTTCGATTCTCCCGACGACTACGACAACCTCAGTAGTAACCCGGATCTTCCCGAACGGTCCTTACTATTCTCCCCGTCCGGCGAGGTCGCGCAGGCGGCGGGTCTGCGCCTCCCGCTCGGCGCGCTGCTGGTCGGCGTGCGAGCGGCCGGCCGCGCCGGCGAGCAACGCCTTGATCTCGACCACCGCGTCGCGGTTGTTGGCCAGCAGCCCGGCGGTGAGGTCCCGTACCGCGCCGTCCAGGTCGGCGGTGGGCACCACCAGCGTGGCCAGCCCGATCCGGTCCGCCTCGGCGGCGTCCATCCGCCGGCCGGTCGCGCAGATCTCCAGGGCCCGCGAGTAGCCGACCAGCTCGACGAGGCGCTTCGTCCCGGCGAGGTCGGGCACCAGACCCAGGGTCACCTCGGCCATGGAGAGCTTGGCGTCCTCGGCGAGCACCCGCAGGTCGCAGGCGAGCGCCAGTTGGAAGCCGGCGCCGATGGCGTGCCCCTGCACGGCCGCCACGGAGATCACGTCGGGGCGGTGCAGCCAGCTGAAGCCGCCCTGGAACTCGGCGATCCGGTCGGCGCACTCCTGCTCGGGCAGGGTCGCCAGCTCGGCGAACGAACCCGGCCCGGACGCGCCGGCCACCGACAGGTCGAGGCCGGCGGAGAAGGATCGCCCCTCGCCGCGCACCACGACAACGCGCACGTCGCCAGGGAGATCCCGCGAGAAGTCGCTCATCGCGCGCCACATCGCCGGGGTCTGGGCGTTGAGCACGTCGGGCCGGCACAACGTCACCGTCGCCACCGGCCCGTCGCAGTCGAGTCGTACCCCGGTCGCCTCGGCGGTCACCGGACGGCCCGGAACACGACGCTGATGGACGACGCTGGTGGGCGGGTCACGCCTTCTTGCGGCGCCGGGCGCCGCCGCGCTGCCGCAGCTGGACGCCGGACTCGGTGAGCACCCGGTGGATGAACCCGTAGGAACGTCCGGTCGAGGCCGCGAGCGCGCGGATGCTCTCACCCGAGGTGTACCGCTTTACCAGGTCCTTGGCGAGCGTCTGACGCTCGGCTCCGACGATCCGGCGACCCTTCTCAGTGCTGGTGGCTGTGCCAGTGGCTGCCATGCTGATTCCTCACGTCCCAGACTGTGCGGTTCGGATACGGTCCCACCTATTAGACCGCCTCGAACGATCATGCGCCAGATATCAACTCTTCGCCAACCGACACGCTATGCGATGTCAGCTTCCCGATAGAGTGATCCTTCCGACCGGCCCCACAGGACGTGCGCGCCGGGGCCGTTCGGGGCCCGCCCCGCGGCCCGTACCCTGCCTGGCGTGACCGACCCGCTCGCCGCCGCGGCCGGTGCGGCCCTGGTGTTCGCCGCGACCAACGTGGACGACATCGTCGTGCTCACCGTGCTCTTCGTGGCCGCCCGCGCCACCGGCCGGCCCCGGCCCTGGCGGATCGTGGCGGGCCAGTACCTGGGCATCGGCGCACTGGTCGCGACCGCCCTGGTGGTCGCGGCGGGGCTGCTCGTGGTGCCCGACCCGTGGACCGGCCTGCTCGGCCTGCTGCCGATCGGCCTCGGAATCCGGGCCCTGCTGGCGCGCACCGACGACGAGGCGCCACCGGCCGTGGTCGGCGGCGCGCTCGGGGTGGCCGGCGTGACCATCGCCAACGGCGCGGACAACATCGCCGTCTACGTGCCGGTGTTCCGTTCCCTGGAGCCGGCGGCCGGGCTGGTCTGGCTGGTGGTCTTCGCCGCCCTGGTGGCGCTCTGGTGCGCGGTCGCCGCCCTGCTCGGCGGGCATCCCCGGGTGGTCCGGCTGGTCGGCCGGGCCGGCCACTGGCTGGTACCGGCGATCTTCGTCGGCGTCGGCCTGGTCATCCTGGTCACCTCCGGCGTGCTGACCCGCCTGGCCGACCTGGCCACCTGAGCCCGCCCGCCGGGCGCGGCCCCGTCCGGCCGCCGTGATCGACCCCGTCACGGCGAGGTGGCGGGGTCGGGACGCTACCGACACCGCCACGTCGCCGTCCTGGAGTCGATCATGCTGACGGGCGACGACAGCGGCGCCGGACGGGCCTGTCAGGCCAGTTCGACCAGTTCGAGCAGGTCGTCGCTCCAGGCGTCCTCGTCGCCGTCGGGCAGCAGGATCGCCCGATCGGGCTTGAGCGCGAGCACCGCGCCGGGGTCGTGGGTGACCAGCACGATCGCGCCCGGGTAGTTGGCGATGGCGTCGAGCACCTGCTCCCGGCTGACCGGGTCGAGGTTGTTGGTCGGCTCGTCCAGCAGCAGCACGTTGGCCCCGGAACAGACCAGGGTGGAGAGGGCGAGCCGGGTCTTCTCGCCGCCGGAGAGCACCCCGGCCGGCTTGTCCACGTCCTCCCCGGAGAAGAGGAACGCACCGAGGATCTTGCGCAGGTCGGTGTCGGACTGCTCGATGGCGGCGGCCCGCATGTTCTCCAGCACGGTCCGCTCGACGTCCAGGGTCTCGTGCTCCTGGGCGTAGTAGCCCAGCCGCAGGCCGTGCCCGGCGTGCACCTCGCCGGTGTCCGGCGTGAGCAGGCCGCCGAGCATCCGCAGCAGGGTGGTCTTGCCGGCGCCGTTGAGCCCGAGGATGGCGACCCGGGAACCACGGTCCACCGCGACGTTCACGTCGGTGAAGATCTCCAGCGAGCCGTACGACTTGGAGAGGCCGGTCGCGGTCAGCGGGGTCTTGCCGCACGGCGCCGGGGTGGGGAAGCGCACCTTCGCCACCTTGTCGGAGACGCGTACCTCCTCCAGGCCGGAGATCAGCTTCTCGGCGCGGCGGGCCATGTTCTGCGCGGCGACGGTCTTGGTGGCCTTCGCCCGCATCTTGTCGGCCTGGGCCATCAGGGCGCCGGCCTTCTTCTCGGCGTTGGCCCGTTCGCGCCGGCGGCGCCGCTCGTCGGTCTCCCGTGCCTCCAGGTACGCCTTCCACCCCAGGTTGTAGACGTCGACCACCGAGCGGGTGGCGTCGAGGAACCACACCTTGTTGACCACCGACTCCAGCAGCGCGCCGTCGTGGGAGATGACGATCAGGCCGCCCTTGTGGTTGGCGAGGAAGTTGCGCAACCAGGTGATCGAGTCGGCGTCGAGGTGGTTGGTCGGCTCGTCGAGCAGCAGGATGCCGCCGCCGTTCTCGCCGGCGTCACGGAACAGGATCCGGGCCAGCTCGATGCGGCGGCGCTGGCCGCCGGAGAGGGTGCCGATGGTCTGGGCGAGCGCCCGGTCGGGCAGCCCGAGGTTGGCGCAGATCCGGGCCGCCTCGGCCTCGGCGGCGTACCCGCCGAGGGCGGCGAACTGGTCCTCCAGCGCGCCGTAGCGGCGGACCAGCTTGTCGTCGGCGTCGTCGGCGAGCTTCTCCTCGACTTCCTTCATCTGGGCCATGAGCACGTCCAGCCCGCGGGCGGAGAGCACCCGGTCCCGCCCGGTGACCTCCAGGTCGCCGGTACGCGGGTCCTGCGGCAGATAGCCGATCGCGCTGCGCCGGTCGATCTGGCCGGCGTACGGCTGCCCCTCCCCCGCCAGCACCTTCAGCGTGGTGGTCTTGCCGGCGCCGTTGCGGCCCACGAGGCCGATCCGGTCACCGGGCTGCACCCGCAGGGTGGTGTCGGACAGCAGGATCCGGGCGCCGGCACGCAGCTCCAGGCCGGTGGCAGTGATCATTTTCCGGTACTCGCTCTCGGGGTCTGGAAGGGCTGACTCAGGGCACGCGAAACGGCCGGCGGGCCCGATGGACCGTCGGCGCGGGGCGGTTCAGCCTTCGCAGAGCAGCACGGGGCAAGTGTACCGGGCCGGCTTCGGCGCCCCGCCCGGATTACCGAGCAAGATCATCGGGTACCGAAACGCCGTCCGGACCCGGTCCGGTACCGCAACCACCAAACGTGATGAATCGGTGATCGGGGTCAACATGGAGCTGAACGAGAACGCGCAGATCGACACCAGTCAGGTGGACGATCGGCGAGGGTCCGGCGGGGGCGGCGGGATGGGCATCCCCATCCCGATCGGTGGCGGTCGCGGAGGGATCGTCGGCATCATCATCGCCGTCCTGGTCGCGCTGGTCGGCGGCGGCTTCGGGCTGAACGCCGCGACCAACGGCGGCGGCGGTGAGCAGGGCGACAACACCTCGCTGCAGCAGAGGTGCTCGGCCGACGACGCGCTCCAGCAGCTGGACTGCCGCAACACCGCGTACGTCAACTCGATCCAGGCCTACTGGCAGGCCGCGCTGCCGGAGAAGTTCGGCGAGCAGTACCGGCCGTCCAAGACGGTCTTCTTCAGCCAGGGCGTGAACACCGGCTGCGGCCAGGCCGACTCCGGCGTGGGCCCGTTCTACTGCCCGGCCGACGACCTGGTCTACATCGACCTGACCTTCTACCGGGTGCTGGCCGACCAGCTCGGCGCGGAGGGCGAGTTCGCCCAGCCGTACGTGCTGGCCCACGAGTACGGCCACCACGTGCAGGACCTGCTCGGCACCGAGGCGCAGATGCGCCGCCAGCAGCAGCGCGACCCGGACAACGCCAACGCGCTGTCGGTGAAGCTGGAGCTCCAGGCCGACTGCTACGCGGGCGCCTGGGCGAAGAACGCCACCGGCACCGCCGACGCGAAGGGCCAGAAGATCTTCGAGAGCGTCAGCGAGCAGGACATCGCGCAGGCGATCGACACCGCCGAGAAGATCGGCGACGACGCCATCTCGGAGCGGGCGAACCGCCCGGTGAACCCCGAGGAGTTCACCCACGGCTCCTCCGCGCAGCGCAAGGAGTGGTTCAGCCGCGGCTACGACAGCGGCGACCCGAAGTCCTGCGACACCTTCGGCGGCAGCCTCTGAAAGCCCCGGTCCGAGGCACCCGGCGGCGGCCGGTGGGTTCCCCACCCACCGGCCGCCGTGGGGTTTCCGGGTCACCGGTTCCGGCCGCGTCCGGCCAGGACGGCTGTCGTCGAGTCAGGTTCGCCGTCGACCCGGCAGCCGGCGACTGCGCCGCCGGAGGCCCTGGCTCGTGACGGCATGGTAGATGATCATGACGATGATCCCGATCAGGCCCACGACGGGGTTGACGAACCAGCCGACTGCGGCGCTGCTGCCGTAAAGGATCATGCCGGTGATGGGGCGGGCCCGTTGGGCGTGGAGGTGCTCGGGGGAAATCTCGGGTGCCAGCAGCGCGGGGTGGCGTTCCAGGTAGGCGAAGAAGGCCAGCCAGGGCACCGACATCAGCGCGGCGGACAGTGCGTACAGGACCACGGCCACCCGCTGGTCGGCGGTGCCCGCATGGGCGAATGCCGACGCGAGCACCGCGGTGGGAAACGGGATGATCACGGCGCCGAGCAGAAGGGCGAGGTTGATCCAGTTGAGTGCGAGGTTCGTCCGGCCGACCAGTAGCAGCAGCGCGTGGTGGTTCAGCCAGAGCACGCCGATGTAGACGAACGAGATGACGAAGGCGAGGTAGGCGGCCTTCTCGTGCAGGAGCGCGTCGAGCAGCCCACCGGATTCGTACGCCGGTGGGCGAAGTTCCAGCACCAGCAGGGTGATGACGATCGCGAACACCCCGTCGCTGAACGCCGTCATCCGGTCGGTCCCGGTCGTCGTCGTGCCCTGCGCCGGCGGCACGGCCCCCTCGCGTGCGGCCATTTCCGCAGGCTAGCGGCCGGCACGCAACGAATAGGCCACGCCACACCGGGCAGCGGTTCAGGCGGCGTCGGGTGCGGCGTCGCGGACCAGGATCCGCACCGCGCGGGCCGCGGCGATCGCGGCGACCAGCACCGCGTGCCGGGGCTCGGGGACGTCGAGCAGCCGCTCGGCCCGCAGCGCGGCGAGCGGGGCCAGCCGCCGGTCGGCGAGCACGATGTCGACGGCCCGCCGGTCACCGCCGCAGACCAGCGCGCGCAGCGTCGCCGCCTCCGGCAGCAGCAGCCGTACGGCCAGCTCGGCCGCGTCGCCGAGGGCCGCCTTCGCCTGGTTGTCCCGCCGCCGGGCGAAGCGCTGCTGCGACCACCCGCCCGCGGCGGTGCGGCCCTGCACGTAGCGGGTGTCCACCTTGGAGACCACCAGCTCCTCTCCCACCGCGACGCCGACCGCCACCGCGCCCTTGCGGGCCAGCAGCAGGCCGATCCGGCGCGGCTCGGCCGCGGCGGCCACGAATCCGGGTACGTCCCGGGTGGGCGGCGCCCCGGGCGGGGTGTGCAGCTCGGCGGTCGCGCCGTCCGGGGCGGCGAGCAGCAGGCCGTACCCGCCGACGGTGGTGGTGGGCGGGCCGTGCCGGCCGGCGAAGCCCTCGACCCAGCGGGCGACGCGGGTCGGGTCGACCTCGACCCACCGGCCACCTCCGGCTGCGGGTCGACTGGTCATGGCCGAACGGTACCGAACTGCCGGACCACGGGCGGCGCCCGACTCCGGGGCTTTCATGGGCATCGATGAGCGCTTACCATCCGGTAACCGAATGTTTCTCGGATCCATCCTCCGTCTGCGAGGTCCCCATGCAGCCACGCGGTCCCGTCCCACCGCACCCCGCCCGTCGCGCCGTCGCCCGCCGGCTGACCGCCGCCGCCGCGGCGTCGGTCACCGTGGCGGCCCTGCTCACCGTCTCCCCCACCGCCCCCGCCGCCGCCGCGCCCGCCGCCACCACCGCCACCACCAGCGGTTTCGCCGCGGCCGACCACTGTCTCGGCGAGTGCTCCGACATCCTGCCGCCGGGGCAGAACGGCAACGCCACCCTCGTCGAGGTGCTCGCCAACCAGGCCCTCGGCACCCTGCCCCGGCACGCCGGTGACCAGCTCGGCCGGTACGCCGACCTGGTCTACGGCTACGCGGGGCTGCGCGAGGACCAGCTCGGCGCGTTCTTCAACGACGCCGGCTTCGGGGTGCCGGCCGATCAGGTCGAGCGCCGCTACTCGCCGCGCGCCGACGTGACCATCGTGCGCGACCGGGCGACCGGCGTCCCGCACGTCACCGGCAGCACCCGCGGCGGCACCATGTTCGGGGCCGGCTACGCCGGCGCCGAGGACCGGCTGTTCACCATCGACCTGCTGCGCCACGTCGGGCGGGGCACCCTCACCCCGTTCGCCGGGGGCGCGCCCGGCAACCGGGCGCTGGAGCAGAGCGTCTGGCGCAACTCGCCGTACACCGAGGCGGACCTGGCGGCGCAGGTGGAGGCGCTGCGGCGCAAGGGCCCCCGGGGCGAGCAGCTCCACGCCGACGTGCAGGAGTACATCGCCGGTGTCAACGCCTACATCGGGCACTGCATGGCGCACCGCAACTGCCCCGGCGAGTACGTGCTCACCGGGCACCTGGACGCGGTCACCAACGCCGGTGGGCCCGAGCCGTTCCGGATGACCGACCTGATCGCCATCGCCGGCGTGGTGGGCGGGCTGTTCGGCGGCGGGGGCGGCAACGAGATGCAGTCGGCGCTGGTCCGGCTGGCCGCGCGGGCCCGCTACGGCGTGGTCGAGGGTGACCGGGTCTGGACCGCCTTCCGCAGCCAGGAGAACCCGGAGGCGGTGCTGACCCTGCACGACGGGCAGAGCTTCCCGTACGGTGGCGCCCCCGCGAACGCGGCCAGCGTGGTGCTGCCGGACGGCGGCTCGGCCCGGGTGGAACCCGTCGTCAGCGACGCCACCGGCGCGGCCACCGGTGCCGCCGCCGGCGGGCCGTCCGAGCTGGCCGCCGCACTGTCCGGGCTGACCATCGGCCGGGCCAGCCGAGGTATGTCGAACGCGGCGGTGATCTCGGCCGCGCACTCCGCCACCGGCCACCCGATCGCCGTGTTCGGCCCGCAGACCGGCTACTTCTCACCCCAGCTGCTGATGGTGCAGGAGTTGCAGGGGCCGGGGATCAGCGCGCGCGGCGCCGCCTTCGCCGGGCTCAACCTCTACGTGCTGCTGGGCCGGGGCCAGGACTACGCCTGGAGCGCCACCTCGTCGGCCCACGACATCACCGACACCTACGCCCTGCCGCTGTGCACGGTGGACGGCAGCGCACCCACCCTGGCCAGCAACCACTACCGCCACCGGGGCCGGTGCCAGCCGATGGAGGAGATCTCGCACGTCAACGCCTGGCGGCCCACCCTCGCCGACGGCACCGCCGCCGGGTCGTACCGGCTGGTCGCCCGGCGCACCGCGCTCGGCCTGGTCGCCTGGCGGGGCACCGTGGACGGCCAGCCGCACGCCTTCACCCACCTGCGCTCCACCTACCGGCACGAGGCGGACTCGGCGATCGGCTTCCAGATGTTCAACGACCCGGCCGCGATGGGCGACGCCGCGGCGTTCCGCGAGTCCGCCGGCACCATCGGGTACGCGTTCAACTGGTTCTACGTGAACTCCACCCAGTCGGCGTACGCCAACTCGGGGCTCAACCCGGTGCGCGCGGCCGGATCGGATCCGAACCTGCCGATGAAGGCCGACCCGGCGTACGAGTGGCGCGACTTCGACCCGGTCGCCAACACCGCCGCGTACCAACCCCTGGCCGAGCATCCGTACTCGGTGGACCAGGACTACTACGTGAGCTGGAACAACAAGCAGGCCAAGGACTTCGGCGCCGCCGACGGCAACTTCAGCTTCGGTCCGGTGCACCGGGCGAACCTGCTGGACCGGCCGATCCGGGCGGCGCTGGCGGACGGGCGCACCTTCGACCGGGCCACGCTGACCTCGCTGGTCGAGCGGGCCGGCCTGACCGACCTGCGCGGCGTCGAGGTGCTCGACGAGCTGATCCGGGTGCTGGAGAGCCAGCCGGTCACCGACGCCGACCTGGCCGGCGTGGTGGGCAAGCTCCGGGCCTGGCGCGCCGACGGCGCACTGCGGGTCGAGACGGCCCCCGGCACCAAGGTGTACCGGCACGCGGACGCGATCCGGATCTTCGACGCCTGGTGGCCGCTGCTGGTCAACGGCCAGTTCAAGGCACCCCTCGGCCCGGAGCTGTACCAGGCGCTGGTCAACGCCATGCAGATCAACGAGTCGCCGTCCGGGCAGCAGCGCGGCGACGAGTCCACCCTGCCCACCGCGGCCAACGAGGCGCAGGGGCACAAGGGCTCGTCGTTCCAGTACGGCTGGTGGGGCTACGTCGACGCCGACCTGCGCGCGGTGCTCGGCGAGCCGGTGCCCGGCGGGTCGGACCGCCGGTACTGCGGCGGCGGCGACCTCGCCGCCTGCCGGCAGATCCTGCTGGACACGCTGCGCAGCGCCGCCGCCCGGCCGGCGACCGAGGTCTATCCCGGCGACGCGAGCTGCGCGGCCGGCGACCAGTGGTGCGCCGACGCCATCGTGCAGTCCCCGCTCGGCGGGCTGAGGCAGCCCGTGATCGCCTGGCAGAACCGGCCGACCTACCAGCAGGTGGTGTCGTTCCCGGCCCGCCGCGGTGACGACCTGACCAACCTGGCCGCCGGCCGCCCGGTCACCGCCTCCAGCAGCCAGCTCTTCCTCCCGGCCAGCCGGGCGGTGGACGGCGACCCGGGCACCCGGTGGTCGAGCGGCTGGTCGGACAACCAGTCGATCACCGTGGACCTCGGTACGGTCCGGCCGGTGGCCCGCGCGGTGCTGCGCTGGGAGGCGGCGCATGCCCGGTCGTACCGGATCGACGTCTCCACCGACGGCGCCGGCTGGCGGACGGTCTGGTCCACCACCGCCGGGGACGGCGGCACCGACAACAACCGGTTCGCCGCGACAAGTGCCCGCTACGTGCGGATGGTCGGGCTGACCCGGGCCACCCCCTACGGCTTCTCGCTCTGGGAACTGGAGGTGTACCCGCACTGAGCCGGCCGGCTCACCAGACCATCCGCAACGCCAGCAGCACGATCAGCGCGCTGGCCAGCAGCGCGGTGACCAGCCGGCCACGGTCGGAGGTGAGCAGCCGGCCGAGCAGCGAGCCGCCGCCGGCGACCAGCAGTTGCCAGCTCGCCGACGCGGCGAACGCCGCGGCCACGAAGACCACCTGGCCGGCGGGCGTCCACCCACCGGACGCCTGCCGGCCGATCACCAGGGCCACGAAGTAGACGACGGTCATCGGGTTGAGCAGGGTGAGCGCCAGCAGCCCGGCGAAGGCCCGGCCGGGCGTGGCCAGACCCCGCTCGGCCCGCGCCGGGCCGGGCGGGCGACGGTGCCGGAGCAGCGCGCCCACGGCGAGCTGCCCCGCGAGGAAGAGCAGGATCACGACGGCCGCCCAGCGCAACGGGGTCGCCACCGGGCGCACCAGACCGGCGAGGGCCGCGCCGCCGAGCACGGCCAGCGCGGCGTAGAGGCCGTCCGCGGCGGCCACCCCGAGGGCGGCGGCGGCGCCGACCCGCAACGAGGTACGGGCGGTGAGCCCGATGACCACGATGGCGATCGCCCCGACCGGCACCGCCACCCCGTAGCCGGCGAGCAGGCCGGCGAGCAGCGCGTCACCCATGGCGGCGGGTACCGGGTCGCAGCCGCCGCGGCAGCGACCGCTGTCGACCGGCGGCGGTGGCCGCGGCGACAGGGACGGTGCGGGACGACTTCGACTCGATCACGCAGCGATTGTCACCGGACGCCGTCCGGGCGCGCCACCGGTTATCCGTGGGTGCGTGCGGGCCGCACCTACGACAAAGGCCCCGACCTGGGGTCGGGGCCTTTCGTCCGGCCAGCCGGCGCAGTGGGTCAGACGTTGAAGCCGAGCGAGCGGAGCTGGTCGCGCCCCTCGTCGGTGATCTTGTCGGGGCCCCACGGCGGCAGCCAGACCCAGTTGATCCGGATGTCGTTGACCAGTCCCCCGCCGGGGCCGGTGGTCAGCGCCTGCCGGGCCTGGTCCTCGATCACGTCGGTGAGCGGGCAGGCCGCCGAGGTGAGCGTCATGTCCAGCGTCGCGACGTTCTCGTCGTCGACGTGCACGCCGTACACCAGGCCGAGGTCGACCACGTTGATGCCGAGCTCCGGGTCGACGACGTCCTTCATCGCCTCCTCGATGTCGGCGACGACGGCCTTGCCGCCCGCCGGCGTCGGAGCGCCGTCGGTCGCCACGGCGCCGGTCGCCGGCGTCGTGGCGGCGTCACCGGCCTCCGGCGTCGCCGCGGTGGCGGTGTCCTCGCTGTTCATGCCTTCACCTCCGTCGGGCTCACGCCCACGCCGGCGCGTGCCGCGGCGTCCTTGAACGCCATCCACGGCAGCAGCGCGCACTTGACCCGGGCGGGGTAGCGGGCGACGCCCGCGAAAGCCACCCCGTCACCGAGTACGTCCTCGTCCGGCGTGACCTGGCCACGCCCGGACATCAACTCGACGAACGCCTCGTGCACGGCGAACGCCTCACCCGCACCCCGACCGCGCAGCAGCTCGTGCAGCACGCTCGCCGACGCCTGGCTGATCGAGCAGCCCATCCCGTCGTACGAGATGTCGTCGAGCGTGTCGCCGTCGGTGGCCACCCGGACGGTGATCTCGTCACCGCAGGTCGGGTTGACGTGGTGGGCCTCGGCGACCCGGGCGTCCGGGTCGGCGTCGCGCAGGCCACGCCCGTGCGGGTGCTTGTAGTGGTCCAGGATGATCTCCTGGTAGAGCTGGTCGAGCTGCATCAGTCGAACACCTTCCGCGCCTGCTCGAGCCCCGCCACCAGGGCGTCGATCTCCTCCGTGGTGGTGTACAGGTAGAACGACGCCCGCGTCATGGCCGGCACGCGGAACCGCGTGCACACCGGCTTCGCGCAGTGGTGCCCCACCCGCACCTGCACGCCGAGCGAGTCGAGGACCTGCCCCACGTCGTGCGGGTGAATGTCACCGAGCGCGAACGAGATCGTCCCACCCCGGCCGACCGGCACCGTCGGCCCGAAGATCCGCAACCCCGGCACGGTGGCGAGGGCGTCCAGCGCGTACGCCGTCAGCTCCTTCTCGTGCCACTGGATGGCGCGCATCCCGATGCCGGTGAGGTAGTCCACCGCCGCGCCGAGCGCGACCGCCTCGGCGATCGGCGGGGTGCCGGCCTCGAACCGGGCCGGCGGCGCGGCGAACGTCGAGCCCGCCATCGACACCGTCTCGATCATCGACCCGCCGCCGAGCACCGGGGGCATCGCGGCGAGCAGCTCGCCCCGGCCCCAGAGCACGCCGATGCCGGTCGGGCCGCACATCTTGTGGCCGGTGAAGACGATGAAGTCGGCGTCGTAGTCGACCACGTCCATCGGCATGTGCGGCACCGACTGCGAGCAGTCGAGCAGCAGCAGCGCACCCACCTCACGGACCCGCTGGGTGATCCGGGAGGTGGCGTTGACCGTGCCGAGGATGTTGGACATGTGCACCAGCGAGACGATCTTCGTCCGCTCGGTGACCAGCTCCTCCAGCCCCGACTCGTCCAGCCGCCCGTTGTCGGTGACCGGGAACCAGCGCAGGGTCGCACCGGTGCGCTCGCAGAGCAGCTGCCACGGGACGATGTTCGAGTGGTGCTCCATCTCGGAGATCACCACCTCGTCGCCCGGGCCGAGCCGGAACCGGGGGTCGGCGTCGGGCCGCAGCGACGCGTTGGAGAACGCGTACGCCACGATGTTGATCGCCTCGGTGGAGTTCTTGGTGAACACCACCTCGTCCACGCTCGGCGCGTTGATGAACGCGGCGATCTTCGCCCGCGCACCCTCGTACGCCTCGGTCGCCTCGGTGCCCAGGGTGTGCACCGAGCGCGACACGTTGGCGTTGTGCATCGCGTAGTGCTCGGCGAGCACGTCGAGCACCTGACGCGGCTTGTGCGAGGTGTTGGCGCTGTCGAGATAGACCAGCCGGTGCCCGTTGATCTCCCGGTCCAGGATCGGGAAGTCGGCGCGCACTCCTGCCACGTCGAAGCGTGGCACGTCGTCGTACTGCGGCATCCCGGACGGGATCGCGATGGTGGTCATCTCAGCCGGCCCCTGTCGTGTCGTGTCAGGCCCGCGCCGAACCGGCCCCGGCGGCGTACCGCTCGTAGCCCTCGGCCTCGAGCTTGTCGGCCAGCTCCGGCCCGCCCTGCTCGACGATCCGGCCGGCGACGAAGACGTGCACGAAGTCCGGCTTGATGTAGCGCAGGATGCGGGTGTAGTGGGTGATCAGCAGCACGCCGGTGTCGCCGGTGTCGCGGACCCGGTTCACGCCCTCGCTGACCACGCGCAGCGCGTCCACGTCGAGGCCGGAGTCGGTCTCGTCGAGGATGGCGATCTTCGGCTTGAGCAGCTCCAGCTGCACGATCTCGTGCCGCTTCTTCTCACCGCCGGAGAAGCCCTCGTTGACGTTGCGCTGGGCGAACGCCGGGTCCATCTGCAGGCGCTCCATGGCACCGCGCAGCTCGCCGCCCCAGGTGCGCAGCTTCGGTGCCTCGCCGTCGATGGCGGTCTTGGCGGTACGCAGGAAGTTGGCCACCGAGACGCCGGGGACCTCGACCGGGTACTGCATGGCCAGGAAGAGGCCGGCGCGGGCCCGCTCGTCGACGGACATGGCCAGCACGTCCTCGCCGTCGAGGGTCACCGAGCCGCTGGTGATCTCGTACTTGGGGTGGCCGGCGATCGAGTACGCCAGGGTGGACTTGCCGGAACCGTTCGGCCCCATGATCGCGTGCGTCTCACCCGAGCGGACGGTCAGGTCGACACCGGCCAGGATCGGCTTGAGCTCACCCTCGGGCAGCTTGACCGACACCTTCAGGTCGCGGATCTCCAGGGTGCTCATTATCGGGTCACTCCATTGCTCGGCGTCAGGCTGACGTAGATGTCGCCGTCGCGGACTTCGACGGGATAGACGGGGACGGGTTCGGTGGCGGGCAGCCCGGTGGGCTCGCCCGTCCGAAGGTCGAAACGGGATCCGTGCAGCCAGCATTCCAGCGTGCACCCGTCGACCTCACCCTCGGAGAGGGCGACCGCGGCGTGCGAGCACTCGTCGTACACGGCGTAGAAAGTGTCGTCCTCGCCGTGCACGATCGCGATCGCGGTGCCGTCGACGTCCGCGCTGATCGCGGTGCCCTTCGGCACGTCCTCGGTCGAGCAGATCTTGATCATCAGGCGCCCGCCTTGGCCAGCCGGGCCTCGATCGCGTCGCCGAGCCGCTCGCGCAGCTCCTCGACCGGGATCTTGTTGATCAGCTCGGCGAAGAAACCACGCACCACCAGGCGACGGGCCTCGCCCTCCGGGATGCCCCGGGCCATCAGGTAGAACAGCTGCTCGTCGTCGAAGCGGCCGGTCGCGCTCGCGTGGCCGGCGCCGGCGATCTCGCCGGTCTCGATCTCCAGGTTGGGTACGGAGTCGGCCCGCGCGCCGTCGGAGAGCAGCAGGTTCCGGTTGATCTCGTACGTGTCGGTGCCGGTCGCCTCGGCGCGGATCAGCACGTCACCCACCCAGACGGTGTGCGCGTCGTCGCCCTGCAGGGCGCCCCGGTAGCCGACGTAGCTGCGGCAGTCCGGCACGTTGTGGTCGACCAGCTGGCGGTGCTCCAGGTGCTGGCCGCCGTCGGCGAAGTAGACGCCGTACAGCTCGGCCTCGCCGCCCCGGCCGGTGTACTCCACCGAGGTGTACTGCCGGACCAGGTCGCCGCCGAGGCTGACCTGGATGTGCGTCACCTTGGCGTCGCGCCCCAGCTTGACCTTGAGGTGCTGGGCCTGCACCGCGTCGGCGGCCCAGTCGGCGACGGTGACCAGGATCAGCTTCGCGCCCTCGGCCACCGACACCTCGACGTTGTCGGCCAGGGTGGCCGAGCCGACGTGCTCCAGCACCAGGGTGACCTCGGCGAACCGGCCCACGTCGACGAAGGTGTGCCCGAAGGCCAGCCCCTCGGCGCCGTCGCCGACCACCCGCAGGGACACCGGCGCCCCGACCACGGCGTCCCGGGCGACCTCCACCAGCAGCGCGTCCCCCGCGCTGCCGTACGCCAGGGCGCTGACCCGGTCGACCGGGGTGAGCACGCTGCCCACCCGCGGGTCGTCCGCGCCGATCCGCCCGACGGTGACGCCCTCGGGCAGGTCGCCGTACTCGTGCCGGACCGTGGCGGTGGTGGCCTGCGGCTCACCGACCAGCCCGCGCAGCCGCTTGAGCGGGGTGAAGCGCCACTCCTCCTCCAGGCCGGTGAGGGCCGGGAAGTCGGCGACGTCGTACGAGCGGAGCGCCTGCGTCTTGGTGCTGGGCGGCGCGGAAGCCTGGGTAGTCATCTCTTCCTTGGTCTGTTCTACGACGACAATGTCTGGTGCCGGGTCGGGCGGACCGGGGATGCCGGCCCGCCCGTGCGGCGGGCGGCGTCAGCCGACCGCGCCCTCCATCTGGAGCTCGATCAGGCGGTTGAGCTCCAGGGCGTACTCCATCGGGAGCTCCTTGGCGATCGGCTCGATGAAGCCGCGCACGATCATGGCCATCGCCTCGTCCTCGCTCAGACCGCGGCTCATCAGGTAGAAGAGCTGGTCGTCGCTGATCTTCGAGACGGTCGCCTCGTGCCCCATCGACACGTCGTCCTCGCGGATGTCGACGTACGGGTAGGTGTCCGAGCGGGAGATGGTGTCGACCAGCAGCGCGTCGCACTTGACCGTGCTCCGGCTGTGGTGCGAACCCTCCAGCACCTGCACCAGACCCCGGTACGAGGTCCGGCCACCGCCCCGGGCGATCGACTTCGACACGATGGTCGAGGAGGTGTGCGGCGCGGCGTGCACCATCTTGGCGCCCGCGTCCTGGTGCTGGCCCTCGCCGGCCATGGCCACCGAGAGCACCTCGCCCTTGGCGTGCTCGCCGGTCATGTAGACCGCCGGGTACTTCATGGTGACCTTGGACCCGATGTTGCCGTCGACCCACTCCATGGTCGCGCCCTCGTGGCAGACGGCGCGCTTGGTGACCAGGTTGTAGACGTTGTTCGACCAGTTCTGGATGGTCGTGTAGCGGCACCGGGCGTTCTTCTTGACGATGATCTCCACCACCGCGCTGTGCAGCGAGTCGGAGGAGTACAGCGGCGCGGTGCAGCCCTCGACGTAGTGCACGTACGCACCCTCGTCGACGATGATCAGCGTCCGCTCGAACTGGCCCATGTTCTCCGTGTTGATCCGGAAGTAGGCCTGCAGCGGGATCTCCACCTGCACGCCCTTCGGCACGTAGATGAACGAGCCACCGGACCACACGGAGGTGTTCAGCGCGGCGAACTTGTTGTCGCCGACCGGGATCACCGTGCCGAAGTACTCCTTGAAGATGTCCTCGTGCTCGCGCAGCGCGGTGTCGGTGTCCAGGAAGATGACACCCTGCTCCTCAAGGTCCTCACGGATCTTGT
Source organism: Micromonospora sp. U56 (assembly GCF_018070095.1). NCBI lineage: Bacteria > Bacillati > Actinomycetota > Actinomycetes > Micromonosporales > Micromonosporaceae > Micromonospora > Micromonospora sp. U56. The sequence goes on along the minus strand of NZ_JAGPYL010000032.1, from coordinate 2,404 downwards.
GGTAGACCACCTCGGACTCGTACTGCGCCGCGACACCGGCGACCAGGCGCTGCTTCTCCGCCTCCGGGATGCCCAGCCGGTCGTAGGTGTTCTTGATGTCCTCGGGCAGGTCCTCCCAGCTGGTGGCCTGCTTCTCGGTGGACCGGACGAAGTACTTGATGTTGTCGAAGTCGATCCCGGTGAGGTCCGCGCCCCAGGCCGGCATCGGCTTGCGACCGAACAGTCGCAGGCCCTTCAGGCGCAGGTCGAGCATCCAGGCCGGCTCGTTCTTCTTCGCCGAGATGTCCCGTACCACCGCCTCGTTGAGGCCGCGCTGGGCGACCGCCCCGGCGACGTCGGGGTCGGACCAGCCGTACTCGTAACGACCCAGGGCGGCGAGCTGCTCTTCCTGGGTCAGGGGCTGGACGATCTGCTCGGTCATTTATCTGTCCTCACAGTGGTGACGGTGTTACCGGACTGGGCACGCGGCTGGGCCGGGATGTGCGTGGTGCACACCCCGTCGCCGTGCGCGATGGTGGCCAGGCGCTGTACGTGGGTGCCGACCAGACGGGAGATCACCGCGGTCTCGGCCTCGCACAGCTGGGGGAACTCGGCGGCCACGTGCGCCACCGGGCAGTGGTGCTGGCAGAGCTGGCCGCCGGAGGCGATCGTGGAGGCGTTGGCAGCGTAACCCTCGGCGGTGAGGGCGCTCGCGAGCGCCTCCGCCCGCGCGAGCGGGTCGTCCCCCGCGTCCTCCATGGCGGCCCGACAACGGGCTTCCAACGCGGCGACCTGGTCGGCGGCGAACGCCTCGACCGCCGACGAACCGCCGTTGCGGGCGATCCAGCGCAGCGCGGCGGTCGCCATGTTGTCGTAGTGGTGGGTGCCGCAGCGGACCCGGGCGGCCTCGGTCAGCAGGAAGACCTTCGCCGGGCGACCGCGCCCGCGGCTGCCGCGCACGGCCTGCTCGCGGGCGACCACGTCACCGTCGGCGAGCATCGCGTCGAGGTGCCGGCGGATCGCGGCCGGGCTGAGCCCCAGCGCCGAGCCGAGCTGGGCGGCGGTGGTCGCCCCCTGCTCCAGCAGCAGCTGGGTGACCCGGTCCCGGGTGGAGAGGTCGGTGGACGCGGCCTGCGACAACTCCAGCTCGGCGCGTCCGACGCCGCGCCGCGACCTCAAGCCGCCGCCGACGACCGTCCCGGTCGCCGGCTGCTGCTCGGAGAGCGCCGCCGCGTTTTTCACAACGCCAACGTTACGTAATTCGCCGGAGGCCCGCAAACCCGCCCCCCGGTGATCCCTGACACCGGGTCGGCGGAGTCACCCGATCGTGCTCCACTACGGTGCGTAGGATTCGCTCCGTGAAGCGATCCGTCCGGTTCCCGGTCTCCACCGCTCTGCTGCGCCGCCTCGCGTACGCCTCGATCGTGGCGAACGTGGCCATCGTCGTGACCGGTGGCGCCGTCCGGCTCACCGCCTCCGGGCTCGGCTGCCCGACCTGGCCGCGGTGCACGGACGAGTCGTACCACACCACCGCCGAGATGGGCGTGCACGGGGTGATCGAGTTCGGCAACCGGCTGCTCACCTTCGCCGTCGGCCTCATCGCGCTGGCCACCCTGCTGGCGGTGCTGGCGCACCGGCCGCGCCGCAAGGGGCTGCTGGGGCTGGCGGTGGCGGTGTTCCTGGGCATCCCGGCACAGGCGGTGATCGGCGGGATCACCGTGCTGACCAACCTCAACCCGTGGGTGGTCGGGCTGCACTTCCTCGCCTCGATGGCGGTCATCGCGGCCGCGTACGCGCTCTGGCGGCGGGTCAAGGACCCGGACGGCCCGGCGGTCGCCGTGGTGCCCGGCCCGCTGCGCACCCTGGCGGCGCTCACCACGGTGGTCGGCGTCGCGGTGCTGGTCGTGGGCACCTGGGTGACCGGCAGCGGCCCGCACGCCGGCGACGGCGGCGCGGCGCGCAACGGCCTCGACCCGGAACAGATCTCGCAGGTGCACGCCGACGCGGTGTTCCTGCTGCTCGGGCTCTCGGTGGCGCTCGTCTTCGCGTTCCGGGCGGCCGGCGCGACCGGCCCGGCCCGGGCCGCCGTGGTGCTGGTCGCCGTGGAGCTGGGTCAGGGCGTGATCGGCTTCGTGCAGTACTTCACCGACCTGCCGGCGCTGCTGGTCGGCGCGCACATGCTCGGCTCCTGCCTGGTGCTGCTGGCCACCCTGTCGGTGCTCTGGTCGACCCGCGAACGCCGCCCGGCCCCCGTCCCGGCCACCGCCTCCCCCGAGCAACGGATCCCCGCCACCGCCTGACCGGCGCCACCCCTCTGGGGACGCTCATACAGAGAAAGAGTGGCTATTCCGGCTCGGATAGCCACTCTTTCTCTGTATGTGCGGGGCTGAGGGGGTTGGGGGTGGGGTGGGGTGGGGGGTGAGTG
>NZ_JAGPYL010000031.1:0-55321 GCF_018070095.1 Micromonospora sp. U56 | reverse complement strand
GGGACGGGCTCCGCCGAGGTGTACGTGGGCATCGTCGGCGCCGACGTCGTGCTGACCCGCTGGGCGCCGGGGCGGACCGAGCTGGTCACCGTCGAGCCGGGCGCCGGGAGTCGCCGGGTGCTGACCACGCTGCCCGACGCCACCAGGGTGCTGGTGCCCGGCCGCCAGTGGTGAGACCGGCTCAGTCGGCGTCGGCCAGGCGGGCGGCGCGGGCGTACAGGTAGCGCTGCTGCGGCAGGTTCATCGACCGCCGCGCCGCCTCCTCGTACGCCGCCCGCGCCGCGCCGAGGTCGCCGGTCCGTTCCAGCAGGTGCGCGCGGGCGGCGGGCAGCCGGGGGTCGGCGGCGAGCCGTGGGTCGGCCGCCAGCCCGGTGAGCAGGTCGAGCCCGGCGGACGGGCCGCGGGCCATGGCCACCGCGACCGCGTGGTTCAGCGCCACCACCGGGTTGTCGGACAGGCCGGTCAGCACCGCGTAGAGCGCCTCGATCTGCGGCCAGTCGGTCTCCTCGGCGCTCGGGGCCTCGTCGTGCAGCGCCGCGATCGCCGCCTGCACCTGGTACGGCCCGACCTCGCCGCGCGGCAGCACCGCGCTGACCAGCGCGACGCCCTCGGCGATCTGGTCGGCGCGCCACCGGCTGCGGTCCTGCTCGGCCATCGGGACCAGCTCGCCGTTCGGCCCGGCCCGGGCCGGCCCCCGCGCGTCGGTGAGCAGCAGCAACGCCAGCAGCCCGGTCACCTCGGCGTCGTCGGGGAGCAGCCGGTGCAGCATCCGGGTGAGCCGGATCGCCTCGGTGGAGAGGTCCACCCGGCGCAGCAGCGGCCCGGCCGTGCTGGCGTACCCCTCGTTGAAGATCAGATAGAGCACGTGCCGGACGGCGGCCAGGCGGGCCTCCCGGTCCGGCCCGCTGGGCAGGCCGAACGGCACGCCGCTGTCCCGGATGCGCTGCTTGGCGCGGGTGATCCGGCGGGTCATCGTGCCCTCCGGGACCAGGAACGCCCGGGCCACCTCGGCGGTGCTCAGGCCGCCGACGGCCCGCAGGGTCAGCGCGATCTGCGCGGCCGGGGGCAGCTCCGGGTGGCAGCAGAGGAAGAGCAGCACCAGGCTGTCGTCCTCGGGGGACCGGCGGTCCGCCGGGGGAGCGAGCCACTGCTCGGGCGGCAGCCGCCGGGCGACGTCGTCCTCGCGCCGCCGCCGGGCCTGCTCGCTGCGGAGCAGGTCGGTCAGGCGACGCGCCGCGACGGTGATCAGCCAGGCGCACGGGTCATCGGGTACGCCGTCGACCGGCCATCGGGTCGCGGCCGCCAGCAGCGCCTCCTGGGTGGCGTCCTCGGCGGTGTCGAAGTGCCCGTAGCGGCGCACCACTGCGCCGAGGACCTGCGGCGTCAGGCGGCGCAGCAGGTCCTCGACGGCGTCGGCGGTCATCAGCCGTTCAGGTCCTCGATGCCCTCGGCGACCGGCCGCACGTCGACGTACTCGCCCTCGGCGTCCGGGTTCGCGAACCGCGCGGCGATCTGCGTGGCCCGGTCGAAGCTCTCGCACTCCACGATCGTGAAGCCGGCCAGCACCTCCTGCGTCTCCGGGTAGGGGCCGTCGGTCACCACGGGCGCACCCTCGCGCAGCCGGACCCGCCGGGCGTGCACCGGGGCGGTGAGTCCCCGGCCGTCGACCAGCTCGCCCGACTCCGCGATCTCCTTGTGCACCGCCTCCATGTGGGCGTGCATCGCCGCGACCTGCTCGGGCGACATCGGCGGCCGGTCGTCGGCGGGACGGCCCGCCATCGCGTCGTAGTCCCGCTGCGAGCCGTACAGCATGATCATGTACTTCACGTGTCACTCCTCTCGACCGGCCCCGGGTGGGCCGTCACCGGGAACGTCGGAGCCGCCGGGCCGACGCGGACAGGGCGGTCAGGGCCGCGCGGTGACGTGGGCGAGAAACGCGTGCCAGGCGGTGGGGGCGAAGGCGAGGGTCGGTCCGGTCGAGTCCTTGGAGTCGCGGACGGCGACCACCCCGGGGAGGTTGTCGGCAACCTCGACACAGTTGCCGCCGCTGGTACCGCTACGGGTGGATTTCCGCCACCGTGCACCGGTTAGGTCCATTGATTCGCTACTTCCTTGATCAGGTCCAGTGACTGCCGCCGCGACAGGGCCTCGTTGCGGACGCTCTCCCACCGCTGGAAGAGCGTATCCAGCTCCGACGGCCGGTCTACGACATCGCCGCCCAGCTGGCTCTCCAGGTGGCCGACCCAGCTCCCATCGGCCATGTGTGCCAACGACAGCGGCCCGGACAGTCCCGCGTGGAGACCGACCTCGGGTGGAATGACGTGAATGCTGATGTGGGGTCGCTCGGCGCAGGCTACAAGCTTCAACAGCTGCTCACCCATCAGTTTCTCGCACCCGTCCCCGGTGCGTCGGACTGCCGCCTCGTCGACGACCACGACGAGTTGAGGCGGTGACTCCCGCTCCAGGATCGTCTGCCGTTCGACGCGTGCGATCACCCGGCGTTCGACCTCGTCCTCGGTGAGGCGCGGATCCAGTCGCAGTACGGCGCGAGCATAGGCCTCGGTCTGCAGGAGACCCGGGACCAGGTTCGGCTCGAAGTACCGGAGCTGCGTCGCCCCGCGCTCGGCGTCGAGCCACGGCAGAAACCACGACGGTGCACCGAGCTTGGACACCAGGCGCTCGAATAGGCCACCGCTGGTCAGCGCGCGATCGGCTCCCTTGATGAAGTCCATCGTCAGGGCGCGAGTGCCGCCTTCAACGGCGCTGACGTGTGACGCGCTGAAACCCGCGGCTCGGCCGAATGCCTCCTGGGTCAAGCCGGCGGCCCCGCGGGCCCGGCGTATCTCGCCCACGATGAAGGCGGCGAGCGGACTGGGAACGTCTGCCATTCAAGGTGCCCCAAACTGGTGATCGACTACTCATGCCGCCACAGGTCTGACGCTCGTTCCGTCAGCTCAGCCCGGACCCGCAGGATGCCTTCCGAGCGTAGTGCCCTCCACAGCAGAGTGTCACCAGCGCTACCGCTGGCGATGGTCCGAGCCGTCAGCGGAACTTGCTCGGGGCCGCCTCGGCGATGAGGCGGGACGGCCCCTTCCGACATCCCGAGGAGGCCGCTGTGCTGTTCCGCTTCTGGCGCCGCAAGCCCGAGACCCCGATCCCGCTTTCGTGCCTGCTGCCTGGCAGCGCACGGTTCAGGCGGGCGAACGGAGGCCGCTGGTGACCGTCGGCGACGTGATCACGGTCCCCGAGGATTCCTACCGCTTCGGCACCCGGCCGCTCGTCATGCACGTCTGTGAGGTGCTGGACCGGCGCGAGGTCAATGGCGCGCTCTGGGTCGAGCTGGTCGGCCGCGACGTACGGCCCGACGGTTCCGTGGACCTGCGGCAGCGATTCGCGCTCGTCCGGCTGGACCGGACAGTGGTGGTCAGAAGGTGAGCCGGCAATCTCGACCGCACCTCCCGATGCGCCCCCTGTGGCGGTGTCGGGCCTGCGGCGCGGAGTGGCCCTGCCAGCCGGCGCGGCTGGCGCTGCTGGTCGAGTACCGCGAGGACCGCGTCGCGCTGCTGGTCTACCTGAGCACCTTGATGGCCGAGGCCGGCGCGCAGCTCTCCCAGCTCAACGGGCACGCGGTGCCGGAGAACCTCACCGAGCGCTTCCTGTCCTGGGCCCGGGCCCGTTAGTCGGCACGTCAGCTCACCCCACCGGAGGCGAGTAGCGCGGCGGTGGGCAGGGCGAGCAGCCCGTCGGCATCCCGGTAGCGGGCGGACAGTTCCAGGTAGCGGCGCCGCAGCGCCTCCCGGGTCGCCGGCGGCTGCCGCTGCAGCAGCAGCCCCGGCATCCCGAGGCCGCTGGCCGGTCCGGTCCACCACTCGTCCGGGTCGGCCCGGTGCGTCCAGGTCAGCGTCCGGCATCGCACGTCGGCCAGCCCCGCCCGGACGAGCAGGTCGGTCAGCCCCTCCTCGGTGCGCAGGAAGTTCCGCTCTGCCGCCACCCTCGGCAGCTCACCACCGTCCACCTCGGCGAACACCTCACCCCAGAGCCGTTGCAGCGGCGGGTGCGGCGAAGGCCAGACGGTGACGGCGATCCGGCCGCCGGGGCGTACCGTGCGGCGCAGCCCGGCCACGGCGGCGGCCGGATCGCCGACGTGGTTGAGCACGAAGTTGGCCACGGCGGCGTCCACCGTGCCGGTGCCCACCGGCAGGTGCGGCAGGGCGGCCCCGACCAACCGGGCCTCAGGCACCGCGCGGCGGGCGGCGGCCAGCATCGACGGCTCGGCGTCCAGCGCGACCACCGCCGCGCCGCGCCCAGCTGCCAGCGCCGCGACCGTGCCGGTCCCGGTGCCCACGTCGAGCACCCGCACGCCGGCCCCGGCGCCCGCCGCGTCCAGCAGGGCCCGCGCCGGGTACGCGCAGAGCCGGGCGAACGTGGGCTCGTACGCCGTCGCGCGTCCCGCCCAGCGTTCCCGTTCGTGATCGTCGAAACTGGTCCCCGTCATGGGCGCGCAGCCTAGCGTTCCGGGTCTACCGTGGATGAATGACGACGACCTGGGTGATACTCGGGGCGCTCGGCGCGGTCCTGGCGGCGGCGGTCGGTTGGGTCGCCTGGCGCGACCGGGAGCGGACTGCCTCCGCGGAGGACTGGACGGCCGGGCAGGCTGCGCTTGCGGAGCAGCAGCGATACGAAGCAGGCCGACACTCCACCCAGGGCCACGTCACCCATCATGGCCACAATTCCGGAGGATCCTTATGACGACCTGGGCGATACTCGGGGCGCTCGGCGCGGTCGTGGCGGCGGCGGTCGGGTGGGTCGCCTGGCGCGACCGGCAGCGGACGGCCTCGGCGGAGGACCCGGGCGCCCGGCAGGCGGCGGTGATGCGGCAGCAGCGCTACGAACAAGGCCGGCACTCCTCGCAGAGCGACATCACCGGTCGGGCCGAGCGCCAGTCCTGATGATCGTTATCCTCCGCCGGTGACGACCTGGACCCGTCGGGTGCCGTGGCTGTTGGCCGCCGTCCCGATCCTGGTGCTGCTGGCCGCCTGTGGCGGCGTCGCCTGGCTGGTCGGCGGGGAGGTCGCCGCCGACCGGACCTGTCCCGACCGGCTGGCGGCGGACAAGGCCAGGATCCACACCGACCGCGGGTTCCCCGCCGAGCACCTGCCCGGCCTCGGCGACTTCCTCGACGTGCACTGGCAGGTCGACACCGAGGCAGACCCGTGCTCCCGGGTCCCGGGGCCGACGGACTGGATGTACCAGGGATTGGTGCGACTGCGCCCGGCCGACGCGCGGGCGCTGGCCGCCGCGTACCCCTGGGAGCCGGCGACCGCGGAGCCGGCGGTGTGGCCCGGGTTGTCCCCGTACGTGCCGGCGGGCGTGCGGTGGCGGCACAGCGCGGCCTACGACGAGGGTGCCCCCGGCAGCCGGCACATCGAGCTGCACCTGGACCCGGACCGGGCAGTGGCGCTGTTCCGCCTCTGGGACAGCTGAGCGCCGGCCGTCCGCCCATGGTCCCGGCGGCCGTCGCCCGGCATGATCAATCCACGGTCGGGGTACACCGACCGCATCGGCCGCGACGCCTGGGAGGGCAACTGTGACGGCACGCTCGGGATCGCAGTCGCGCGGCTCGCTCGCCGCGGCCGTGGTGGCGCTGGTGGTGGCGGCCGGTTGCGCCGTCGGCGGGGTGGGGGAGAGCGGCCCGCAGGAGCCGCGGGAACCGGCGCCGGGCCAGTCCCGGCAGGCCGCCTCGCCGGGCCCGCAGACCACCCGGGCCGACGGCACCACCAGCGTCGAGGAGTTCAAGACCGACATCGGCGACGCGGTGAACATCGCCGAGGACTACTGGGGCGCCCAGTTCAAGGCCTCCGGCCAGCAGTTCCGGCCGATCCGCCGGATCGTCCCCTACCAGCGCGAGGGGGAGGTCGCCTGCGGCGGCCAGGCGCTGCCGCGCAACAACGCCGTCTACTGCTCCCAGGGTGACTTCATCGCCTACGACGTCAACTGGTCGGTGGCCGCGTTCCGCCAGGTCGGCGACGCGTTCGTGTTCTACCTGCTCGGCCACGAGTACGCCCACGGCATCCAGGCACGCCTCGGCATCCGCAACAACTTCACCATCCAGCAGGAGTTGCAGGCCGACTGCATGGCCGGGGCGTACCTGGGTGACTCGGTCCGCTCGGGCGTGCTGAAGCTGGACACGGGCGACCTCGACGAGTTCCGCGAGGGGCTGCTCGCCGTCGGCGACGACCCTGACCAGCCGTGGTTCGCGGAGGGCTCCCACGGCACCGCCGAGCAGCGCACCGACTCGTTCTTCCGCGGCTACGAGAACTCCCTCGACGCCTGCGACCTCGGCTGAGCGGGATCGCCCACATCACCTTTGGCGGGGAGGGCGGAGGGCCGCCCGGGTCGGGCTGGAAGGATCGCCCCGACACCACCCGGCCGGAGGAGGCCCCCGCTGAGCAGCCCACACCCCGCCGCCGTGCTCTTCGACATGGACGGCACCCTGGTCGACAGCGAGAAGCTGTGGGACGTCGCGCTACGCGAACTGGCGGCCGAGTACGGCGGCACGCTCTCCGACGCCGCGCGGCGCGCGGTTATCGGCACGAGCATGGCCGAGTCGATGCGGATCGTGCACGACGACCTCGGCCAGCCGGAGCGGGACGTGCAGGCCAGCATCGACTGGATCAACGCCCGCATCCTGGAGCTGTTCCGCACCGGGCTGCGCTGGCGGCCCGGCGCGCTGACCCTGCTGCGGGCGGTACGCGCCGCCGGCATCCCCACCGCGCTGGTGACCTCCAGCGGGCGGCCGCTGGTCGAGGTGGCCCTGGACACCCTCGGGCGGGACAGTTTCGACGCGGTGGTCTGCGGTGACGAGGTGGACCTGGCCAAGCCGCACCCGGAGCCGTACCTGACGGCGGCGCGGCTGCTGGACGTGCCGATCGGCCGGTGCGTGGCGATCGAGGACTCGCCGACCGGGGTGGCCAGCGCGCTCGCCGCCGGTGCGGCGGTGCTGGCGGTGCCCGCGGAGGTGCCGATCGCGCCGATCGACGGCGTACACCAGGTGGAGAGCCTGACCGCGGCGGACCTGGAGCTGCTGGCCGCGCTGCTCGGCGAGCCGCCGGCCTGAACCACGCGCGAAGGGGGCCCCGCCGACCGGCGGGGCCCCCTTCGTCGTCCCTGTTGAGGATCAGTCGTGCGCGATGGCGCCCAGCACGTTGATCCGCGCGGCGCGCACCGCGGGCAGCACCGCGGCGACCACCCCGATGATCGCGGCCAGCCCGAGGAAGAGCCCCATCTGGCCCCAGGGCAGGACCAGGTCGGTGATGCCCTCGTCCTTGAGCGCCTCGACCACCGCCGCGCCGAGGCCGGTGCCGACCACCACGCCGAGCAGCGCGCCGAAGACCGAGATCACCACCGCCTCGACGGTGATCATCCGCATGGTCTGCGCCCGGCGCAGCCCGATCGCCCGCAGCAGGCCCAGCTCGCGGGTCCGCTCCAGCACCGACAGGGCCAGGGTGTTGATGATGCCCAGCACCGCGATCACGATGGCCAGCGCCAGCAGGATCTGGATCATCCGCAGCGGGGTGTCCAACTGGCTGGTCTGCTGCTCGATGAAGGCGGCCCGGTCGGCCACCGACACCTCGGGGCTGTCGGCGAGCAGCGTCTCGACCTGCGGCTGCACGTCGGCGACCCCGGTGCCGGGGGCGAGCTGCAGGAAGCCCTGGATCGGCTGCGGGATGGCGAAGTCCCGCGCCGCCTGCGGCGGCAGCACCACCGGGTTGGTCAGCTGCGAGCTCTCGTAGATGCCGCTGACCGTGTACGTGCGGGCCTCGCCCCGGGACAGCTGGACGCTGACCTTCGAGCCGACCGACACGTTGCGGGACTTCGCGGTGTCCGAGCTGAACAGCATCTGGTCCGGTGCCAGCCGGCTGATGTCACCGGCGGTGGCCTTCGCCCCGAAGATCCGCTCCAGCGCCGCGACGTTGCTCGACGCCGCCACCCAGGTGCGCTCGCCGTTGACCACGGCCATGTCGCCGTACTCGCCGTCGACCATCTGGACGCCCGGGAGGGCGGCGGCCTTCTCCAGCACCGCCGGGTCGAAGCTCGGCGGGCGGGGGCCGCCCTGCACCCCGGCGATCACCAGCTCGGCCTTGATCTGGTCCTCGGCCAGCGCGCTGATGCTGCCCTTGGCCGAGTCGAGGATCACCGTCACGCCGGTGACCAGCGCGATGCCGACCATCAGCGCCGCCGCGGTGATCGCGGTGCGGCGCGGGTTACGACCCGAGTTGAGCCGGCCCAGCTTGCCCGGCACCGACCAGGCGAACAGCGCCCCGAGCAGGGACACCACCGGCCGGCTGATCAGCGGCGTCAGCAGCGCCACCCCGATGAAGGCGAACAGCACGCCGCCGAGGATGGTGGCCAGGGTGTTGTCCCCGGCGTTGCCGCTGAGCCCCAGGAAGAGCAGCGTGCCCCCGATCCCGGTGACGATCGCGCCGGCCACCGTCACCTTGGTCAGCGGGCGGTCCGGGGTGGCCACGTCCTGCATCGCCGCGATCGGCGGGATCCGCGACGCCCGCAGCGCCGGCAGCAGCGCCGCCACCACGGTGATCACCAGACCCACCGAGAACGCGCCGATCACCGCGGCCGCCGGCACGCCGATGCCGGCCAGCGCCAGCCCGCCCGCCAGCTTGCCGAACAGGTACGCCAGCAGCGCGCCCACGCCGATGCCGGCGCCGAGGCCGAGCACGGAGGCGATCAGGCCCACCGCCACGGCCTCCAGCACCACCGAGCCGATGATCTGCCGGCCGCTGGCCCCGATGGCCCGCATCAGGGCCAGCTCCCGGGTGCGCTGCGCCACGATGATCGAGAAGGTGTTGAGGATGAGGAAGGTGCCGACCAGCAGCGCCACCGCGGCGAAGCCGAGCAGGATCTTGTTGAAGAAGGAGAGCCCCTCCTTCAGCCCCGCCGAGGCGTCGGCGGAGAGCTGCTCGCCGGTCTTGACCTCGTAGTCGCCGCCGACCGCGGCGGCGATGTCGTCGCGCAGCGCGGCCTCGCCGACCCCGTCGGCGGCCGTCACGCTGATGTTGGTGAACACGTCCGGCTCGCCGAGCATCAGCCGCTGCGCCACCGGGGTGGTGAAGGCGATCTCGTTGGCCCCGCCGAGGGAGTCCCGGTCACCGCTGTAACCGAAGACGCCCACCACGGTGAACTCCTTCTTCGGCTCCAGGGTCAGCACGCCGACCCGCTCGCCGACCTTCACCTTCGCGGCCTGCGCCAGCGCCCCGTTGATCACGATCTCGTCGTCGGCGCGCGGCGCGCGGCCCTCGCGCAGCTTGACCAGGTCGCTCTCGCCCACCCAGTTCTCGCCGAGCTGCGGCGGCCCGAACGAGGTGACCACCTTGCCGTTGCTGCCGATCAGGCGGGCGCCGTCGGCGGCGACGATCCCGGTGGCCTCGGCCACCCCGCCGACCGTGCGGACCTTCTCCAGCGTCGCGGCCGGCATCGCCGCGGGCACCTGCTCACCCTCGGTCTCGCTGAGGGCGATCTTCGGCTTGGCGGAGACGTTGACGTCGACACCCTCGTACGCGTCGGCGAAGACGGCGTCGAACGAGCGGCCGAGCGTGTCGGTCAGCACGAACGCGCCGGAGACGAACATGACGCCCAGCACCACGGCCAGGCCGGAGAGGATGAGGCGCACCTTGCGCGCCAGCAGGCTCTTCCAGGTTGCGCGGAACATCAGCGCGCCACCTCGGCCGGGGTGTCGAGCTTCTTCATGGTGTCCAGCACGGTGTCGGCGGTCGGCTCGATCAGCTCCGAGACGATCTGCCCGTCGGCCAGGAAGATCACCCGGTCCGAGTACGCGGCGGCGGTCGGGTCGTGGGTCACCATCACGATGGTCTGGCCGTGCTGGCGTACCGAGTTGCGCAGGAAGTTCAGCACCTCCGCGCCGGAGCGGGAGTCGAGGTTGCCGGTCGGCTCGTCGGCGAAGATCACCTCGGGTCGGGCGACCAGCGCCCGGGCGCACGCCACCCGCTGCTGCTGACCGCCGGAGAGCTGCGCCGGGCGGTGCCCCAGCCGGTCCCGCAGGCCGACCGCGTCGATCACCGTGTCGTACCAGGCCTGCTCGGGCTTGCGGCCGGCGATGGAGAGCGGCAGCAGGATGTTCTCCTGAGCGGTCAGCGTCGGCAGCAGGTTGAACTGCTGGAAGATGAACCCGACCTTGTCCCGCCGCAGCTTCGTCAGGCCGGCGTCGCCGAGCCCGGTCACCGTCGTGTCGCCGATGTGCACCGTGCCCTTGGTGACCGAGTCCAGCCCCGCCAGGCAGTGCATCAGCGTGGACTTGCCCGAACCGGACGGGCCCATGATCGCCGTGAACCGGCCGCGCTCGAACTCGGCGCTCACCCCCCGCAGCGCGGCGACCTGCGCCTCGCCGCTGCCGTACACCTTCCACACGTCGCTGGCCCTGGCCGCGGCCTGCGCCTGCCGGCCTACCGTCGCGGTCACGTCATCTACCTCTTCCGTCTGCTTGCGGTGTCCCCGCCGCCCCCGCTGGTCGGTGGGGCTGGTTCCATCCTCGGTGCCGCGTGCCCCGATTCCGTCCGACTCCCGGGGGAGCGGATGCGGATTTCGCACTGCGGGTCGGCCCCGACCCGGGATCAGGGTTGCCCCTGAGCCGACGACCGGTCGAGCGCGTTTCCGCCGGCCGGGACGGCGCCGGAACCGACGCTAGAACCTGACGCCACGTCATGGTCAACCGCGCCGCGCCGTCGTTCGTCACGGTAGGTGACGACGGCAACCGCGCCGTCGCCCCATCGGCGGCTCCTCGGGTACGCCCCGTGACGTAGCCGGCTCAGGCCTTCGGGCGCACCAGCCCCGACTCGTACGCCAGCACCACCGCCTGCACCCGGTCGCGCAGCCCCAGCTTGGTCAGCACATGCCCGACGTGGGTCTTGATGGTGGTCTCGCTGACCGACAGCGCCGCGGCGATCTCGGCGTTGGACAGCCCGCGGGCCACCTGCACCAGCACCTCCCGCTCGCGTTCGGTGAGCGACTTGAGCGCCTTCGGCGGGGCGGCCGCCGGGTCGGGCAGCACGTCGGCGAAGCGGTCCAGCAGCCGCTTGAGGATGCGTGGCGCGACCACCGCCTCCCCGGCGGCGACCGTGCGGATCGCGGTCACCAGGTCCTCCGCCGGTACGTCCTTGGCCAGGAAGCCGCTCGCCCCGGCGCGCAGCGCCCCCACCACGTACTCGTCCAGGTCGAACGTGGTGAGGATGAGCACCCGCACCGGCAGCCGGGCGTCGACGATGGCCCGGGTGGCCGCCACCCCGTCCATCCGGGGCATCCGGATGTCCATCAGCACCACGTCCGGCAGCAGCCGCCGGGACAGCTCCACCGCCTCCTGGCCGTCGCCGGCCTCGGCCACGATGTCCAGGTCCTCCTCGGTGCCCAGCACCATCCGGAAGCCGGTACGCAGCAGCGGCTGGTCGTCGGCGAGCAGGATCCGCACCGGCCGTGCCGCTGCCGTACCGTCGCTCATGAGCTCTCCCTGTCCTGCTGGTGGTGCGGTCGGTCGTCCGTGCGGTGGTGGCCCGGTCGCCCGCACCGGCGCCGGGCCGGCGTGGCCCGGCCGGCGCTGCCCGCCCGGCGCTCCCGGGTCACGCCGCGGCCCCGACCGACTCCACCGGAATCCGCGCCGACACCCGGAATCCGCCGCCCGGCCGGGGACCGGTCCGCAGGGTCCCACCGTAGAGGCCGACCCGCTCCCGCATGCCGACCAGGCCGTGCCCGATCCGGTCGGGTCCCGGTCCCGGCCCGCGCCCGGTGTCGGTGACCTCCACCGTCAGGCAGCCGTCGGCGACGGTGATCCGCACCTGCGCGGTGGCCTCCCCGGCGTGCTTGAGCGCGTTGGTCAACGCCTCCTGCACGATCCGGTAGACGGTCAGTGACACGCCCTCCTCCACCGGCCCTGGGCTGCCCTCGACGTGCAGGGTCACCGGCAGGCCCGCCTCCCGTACCTGCTCGACCAGCGCCTCGATCCCCGCCAGGCCGGGCTGTGGGGTCAGGTCCGCCGCCGGCTCCGCGTCGGTGCGCAGCACGTCCAGCAGGCGGCGCATCTCCCGCAGGGTGACCCGGCTGGTGTCCTCGATGGTGGCGATGGCCTCGTCGGCGGCGTCCGGGTCGCGGCGCAGCACCCGTCGGGCCCCGGTGGCCAGCACCCCCATCACGCTCACGTGGTGGGCGACCACGTCGTGCAGCTCCCGGGCGATCCGGCGCCGCTCGTCGGCGACCGCCTGCTGGGCCAGCGAACGCTGGTTCTCCTCGGCCACCCGGGCCCGCTCCCGCAGCGCCCGCACCGACGTGCGCCGCGCCTGCACCGCCCGCCCCACCGCGTACGACAGCAGGGCGATGAGCAGGTTGTTGAGCAGCAGGTAGCCGGGGCTCACCGCCAGCACCCCCTCCGGCGGGGCGACCAGGTTGGCCACCCCCACCGGCACCCAGAGCAGCACCGCGGCCAGCGCCGCCTGCCGCGCCGGCCGGCGCGCGGCCATCGTGTACGTCAGGACCATGAACGCCAGGCCCTGCGTGCCGGGCGCGAGCCTGAGCAGCACCGGCAGCATCAGGGTGGCCACGGCCAGACCCACCGCCGTCCACGGGGCGACCCTGCGCAGCGCCACCGGGGCGGCCGCGAGCAGGCTCCACGCCAGCGCGCCCGGCATCCGCCCGGGCCAGAACTCCGGCGGGGTGAGCAGCAGGAAGGCGACCTCCAGCAGCACCAGGGCGGCGGCGAAGAGCGCGTCACCGGCGAGCGGTCGGCGCTGCCACCATCGCGCGGGTCCGTCGGTCATACCGCGACGCTAACCGCCGCCCGGCGCGACAGGTCGTCGCCGACGGTGAACCCGCCGTCCTCCTCAGGGAGGAGAGGGCCTCCGCCCGGTCGTGGTGCGGAGCTGGGCGGCGGCCGGTCACTGCCTGTGTCGGGGCCGGCCGAACGGGGTACCGAGCCGCCGGTCACTGCTCGGCGCCGGCGGGCGGTCGGGCCGGGTGTCGGGCGGCGCAGGGAAGGAAGGTCACTCGTCGGCGCCGGGGGCGGCCGGGCCGGAGCGGGCGTCGCGCAGCGGGTCGGTGGCCGCCGACCGGTCCGGGAACGGCGGCGGGGTGCCCCCGAAGGTCGGGCAGTGCGCCTGGTGGCTGCACCAGTCGCAGAGCCGGCTCGGCCGGGGCCGGAAATCCTGCCGCTCGGTCGCCTGCTCGATGGCCTGCCAGAGCGCCACCACCGTGCGCTCGAAGCGCAGCAGCTCCTCGGCGTCGGGGGAGTAGTCGCAGACCTCCGCGTCCTTGAGGTAGAGCAGGCGAAGCACCCGCGGCACCACCCCCCGGGTGCGCCACAGCACCAGCGCGTAGAACTTCAGCTGGAACAGCGCGCGGGCCTCGAACGCCTCCCGGGGCGCGCCGCCGGTCTTGTAGTCGACCACCCGCAGCGCGCCGTCCGGCGCGACGTCGAGGCGGTCCAGGTAGCCCCGGATGAGCAGCTGCTCGTCGACCACCGCCGAGATCAGGCTCTCCCGCTCGGCCGGCTCCAGCCGGCGCGGGTCCTCCACCGCGAAGTAGCCCTCCAGCAGCCCCGCCGCCGAGCGCAGGAACTCGGCGGTGCCCGCCTCGTCGCCCGGGTCGAACAGGCCGGCCAGCTCGGGCTGCTCGGTGACCAGCCGGTCCCACTGCGGGGCCACCAGACCACCGGCGGCTTCCGGGGTGCGCCCGCCGGCCGGCAGGTCGAACAGCCGCTCCAGCACCGCGTGCACCAGGGTGCCCCGGGCCTGCTCCACCGTCGGGCGCTCGGGCAGCCGGTCGATGCTGCGGAACCGGTAGAGCAGCGGGCAGGTCTTGAAATCCGCCGCCCGCGACGGCGACAACGACGCCCGGATGGTGGCCGGCAGCGTCGCCGCCGGAGTGGCCTGCTCGTCGATCACCGGTTCCGCCGTCATGCCCCGAAGGTTAGGGCACCGGTGTGACAGGGCCGTGATCGGCGCACCGGAGCATGATCCGCACGGCGTAGCATCGGGGCGGTGAAACCCCGCAGCCGAGCGCCACGCCGGTCCGGCCGACGCACCGGCCTGACCGTGGGCCGGGTCTTCGGGGTGCCGCTGCACGTCAACGTGTCGATGCTGCTGCTGACCCTGCTGATCACCGTGACGTACGCCGAGTTCGCCCGCGACCGGCTCGACCTCGGCCCGCTGGGCGGTTACCTGATCGGCCTCGGCTTCGTCGTCTCGCTGCTCGGCTCGGTGCTGCTGCACGAGCTCGGCCACGCGCTGACCGCCCGCCGGTACGGCATCGGTGTGCGCGGGATCACCCTGGAACTGCTCGGCGGGTACACCGAGATGGAGTCCGACGCCCCCACCCCCCGGGTCGACCTGCTGGTCTCCCTGGCTGGGCCGGCGGTCTCCGCCGTGCTCGGCGCGATCGCCGTGGGCGTCACCATGGCCCTGCCCCCGCACACCCTGGCCCACCAGCTCGCCCTGCAGGTGGCGCTGAGCAACGTGATCGTCGCGCTGTTCAACATCCTGCCCGGGCTGCCGCTGGACGGCGGCCGGGCGCTGCGCGCCGCCGTCTGGGCGCTCACCCGGGACCGGCACCGGGCCACCGAGATCGCCGGCTGGGTGGGGCGCGCCGTCGCGGTCGGCACGGCGGTGCTGGTGGTGCTGCTGACCGTCCAGCGGCTGCTGGTGCCGCTGGCGCTGCCGCTGATGCTGCTGGTCGCCGTCACCCTCTGGCGCGGCGCCGGCCAGTCGATCCGGTACGCCCGGATCAGCCGCCGGGTCCCGCTGATCGACCTGGCCCGGCTGGCCCGGCCGGTCTTCGCCGTGCCCACCGGCACCCCGCCGGACGAGGCGCAGCGCCGGCACGCCGCGCAGGCGCCGGCCGGGGCGGCGGTCACCGTGGTCGACGGCGCCGGCCGGCCGGTCGCCCTGGTGGACCCGGCCGCGGCGGACGCCGTACCCCCGGAACGCCGGCCCTGGGTGGCGGTGGACGCGGTGGCCCGGCCGCTGGACCGGCTGCCCGCGCTGCCGGCCGGGGTGGCCGGCGACCGGGTGATGGAGACGGTGCAGCGCCACCCGGCCGCACAGTACGTGGTGACGGCAGGCGAAGATGTGGTCGGCGTTCTGCACATCGGGGATCTCGCCCAGGTCCTCGAACCCACACGGAAGATGAACAGGTGACCGCAGCACATCCCCCCGCCCTCCCGGCCGAGAACGGCATACCGGCGCCCGTCGCCGTCGGAGACCTGCCCCCGGTGCACCGGGGGCCGTTCCGCCCCGGCGACCGGGTGCAGCTGACCGACCCGAAGGGGCGGATGCACACGGTCGTCCTGGAGCCCGGCAAGGCGTTCCACACCCACCGCGGCATCCTGGAGCACGACGCGCTGATCGGGCAGCCCGACGGCAGCGTGGTGACCACCTCCGGCGGGGGCACCGCGTTCCTCGCGCTGCGCCCGCTGCTGTCGGACTACGTGCTGTCGATGCCGCGCGGCGCGCAGGTGATCTACCCGAAGGACTCGGCGCAGATCGTCGCGATGGGCGACATCTTCCCCGGCGCGAAGGTGCTGGAGGCGGGCGCCGGCTCCGGGGCGCTGACCTGTTCGCTGCTGCGCGCCGTCGGCACCGGCGGCGAGCTGCACTCGTACGAGCTGCGCGACGACTTCGCCCAGATCGCCCGGCGCAACGTCGAGTCCTTCTTCGGCGCCCCGCACCCGGCGTGGAAGCTGCACGTCGGCGACGTCGCCGACTGCCCGGAGACCGGTTTCGACCGGATCATCCTGGACATGCTCACCCCGTGGGAGACCCTCGACATGGTCGAGCGCGCGCTGCTGCCCGGCGGCGTTTTCATCGGCTACGTCGCCACCACCCCGCAGCTGTCCGAGCTGGTGGAGGCGCTGCGCGAGCGCGGCGGCTGGACCGAGCCGCGGGCCTGGGAGTCGCTGGTGCGCGACTGGCACGCCGAGGGGCTGGCCGTCCGCCCGGACCACCGGATGATCGCGCACACCGCGTTTTTGGTCTCCGCGCGTAAGCTCGCCCCGGGCGTCACCGCCCCGCCGCGGCGTCGCAAGCCCAGCAAGGGCGCCGAGGCGTACGCCGAGCGCAAGCAGGCGCTGCGTGAGGCGGCGGCGGCCCGGCAGGCGGCGGCCGCCCAGGCCGCCGGGGTGGAACCCGCCGCGACGGGCGAGGCGGACGCGTCGTGACGGGGGAGCGGGGCGGCTGGGAGTGAGCGGGCGGATTCCGCCGGCCGGTGCGGGTCGGCGGCGCGACCTGGGGGAGATGGCATGAGTCGGCCGGGCTTCGGCGGTGGGGATCTGCCGGCGGTGTTCCCGGACTGGTCGCCCTACCAGGACCTCGAATCGGCGGCGCGGGCCTACCTCCGTGACCCGGACATCGCCCTGGAGGCGCTCGGTGGGGTGCTGCGCGGGGCGTCCGTGCTCGGCTTCACCCTGGAACGCTTCGTCAACGAGGTCAACGGGGTGTGGCAGGAGGTCGTCGTCTGCGACGGCAGCCGCCTGGTGCTCTGGCACGGCGAGGACGTGCCGCCGGGGGAGGGGCCGCCCGGGTCGATGACCTCGTCGCTGCGGGTGGTGCCGGTCTCCACCGTCACCGAGGTCGGCTGCCGGCGGCGGCTGACCCGGGCCGACAGCGGCGAGGTCCGGGTCGACAGCATCGACGTCTACCTGCTGCTGACCTCGCTGGACGAGGCGCCGCCCGGCGACGAGATCGCCGGCGCGCCCCGGCACGACGCGCTGCGCTTCGGCAAGACCCTCGACGACGGCGGCGCCGGCCAGATCGCCCGGCTGGAGGAGTTCGCCCGGCTGGTCGCCTCGGTGGTGGGCCGCCCGGTGCTCTGAGGGCCCGATCGACGCACGCGGGGCCGCGGCCGGCGTGGTCTGCGGCGCCCCCGCAACGCCTGTGCCCGCTCGGGCGGGTCAGTCCTCCTCGGCCTCCGGGCCGGCCACCTCGACGCCGTCGCTGCCGCGCACGACGTGGATGCAGTCGCCCGGGCACTCCTTCGCCGAGTCGATCACCTCCAGGCGCAGGTGCTCCGGCACGTCGACCCGGCTGCCGGGGGCCAGTCGCAGCTCGCCGTCGGGGCCCTTGACGTACGCCAGGCCGTCGACGTCGAACTCGAAGACCTCCGGCGCGTACTGCACGCAGAGCCCGTCGCCCGTGCAGAGATCCTGGTCCACCCAGACCTGAAGCTGGTCCGTCACGACCTCCGCCACGATGCACCCCCCATGTTCTCCCGTCCCACGCCCCGACGGTACCCGAACGCCCGTACCCGCCCCGGAGGCGACCCTTGGCGATCAAGGTTCGGTGACGAGGGTGTTGCCTAGGACCGAATCGCGCTCATAGCGGCTAGTGTTAGGGCAGAACGTTCAAGCCCCCCGGGGAGGTGGGACGTGGCACGCAGCGACGACGCGGACTCGCGCGCCGCACGGTGGGAAAAGGAAGCCCACGATCTCTCCACGCAGGTCGCGTTCCTGCAAGAGGAACTCGCTCTGGTGCGGCGCAAGTTGACCGAAAGCCCCCGACACGTCCGGCAGCTCGAAGAGCGGCTGGCGGCCACCCAGGCACAGTTGGCGCGGCTGACCGAGAACAACGACCGGCTCGTGAGCACCCTCAAGGAGGCTCGCGCGCAGATCGTGACGCTCAAGGAGGAGATCGACCGGCTGGCGCAGCCACCGAGTGGCTACGGCGTCTTCCTTGCGCGGCACGACGACGGCACGGTGGACATCTTCACCGGCGGACGCAAGCTCCGGGTCGCCGTCTCGCCCTCGCTGGACGCCGCCGAGCTGCGGCGTGGCCAGGAGGTCCTGCTCAACGACGCGCTCAACATCGTCGACGCCTTCGGCTACGAGCGGGTCGGCGAGGTGGTGATGCTCAAGGAGATCCTCGCGGGTCCCGACGGCAGCACCGGCGACCGCGCGCTGGTGGTCTCGCACTCCGACGAGGAGCGCATCGTGCACCTCGCGGAGACCCTGATCGGCTCGCCGATCCGGGCCGGCGACTCGCTCATGATCGAACCCCGCTCGGCGTACGCGTACGAGCGGATCCCGAAGAGCGAGGTCGAGGAGCTCGTCCTGGAGGAGGTGCCCGACGTCGACTACGGCGACATCGGTGGCCTCCAGTCGCAGATCGAGCAGATCCGCGACGCGGTGGAGCTGCCCTTCCTGCACGCCGAGCTGTTCCGCGAGCACCAGCTGCGGCCGCCAAAGGGCATCCTGCTCTACGGGCCGCCCGGCTGCGGCAAGACGCTGATCGCCAAGGCGGTGGCCAACTCGCTGGCCAAGAAGATCGCCGAGCGCCGGGGTGAGGAGAAGCACACCAGCTTCTTCCTCAACATCAAGGGCCCCGAGCTGCTCAACAAGTACGTCGGCGAGACCGAGCGGCACATCCGGCTGATCTTCCAGCGGGCCCGGGAGAAGGCCGGCGAGGGCACCCCCGTCATCGTCTTCTTCGACGAGATGGACTCCGTCTTCCGCACCCGTGGCTCCGGCGTCTCCTCCGACGTCGAGAACACCATCGTCCCGCAGCTGCTCAGCGAGATCGACGGTGTGGAGGGGCTGGAGAACGTCATCGTGATCGGCGCCTCCAACCGGGAGGACATGATCGACCCGGCCATCCTGCGCCCCGGCCGGCTCGACGTGAAGATCAAGATCGAGCGTCCGGACGCCGAGGCGGCCAAGGACATCTTCTCCAAGTACATCCTCTCCGGGCTGCCCCTGCACCCGGACGACCTCGCCGAGCACGGCGGTGACCCGCAGGCCACCGTGGCAGCGATGATCGACGCGGTCGTGCTCCGGATGTACTCCGAGACCGAGGAGAACCGCTTCCTCGAGGTGACCTACGCCAACGGCGACAAGGAAGTCCTCTACTTCAAGGACTTCAACTCCGGCGCCATGATCCAGAACATCGTCGACCGCGGCAAGAAGATGGCGATCAAGGAGTTCCTCACCTCCGGACGCAAGGGTCTGCGCCTGCAGCACCTGCTCGACGCCTGCGTCGACGAGTTCCGCGAGAACGAGGACCTGCCCAACACCACCAACCCGGACGACTGGGCCCGGATCTCCGGCAAGAAGGGCGAGCGGATCGTCTACATCCGCACGCTCGTCTCCGGCGGCAAGGGCGCCGAGGCCGGCCGGTCCATCGAGACCGCCAGCAACACCGGCCAGTACCTCTGACCGGACGACGACGAAGCCCCGCGGCGCCCGCGCCGCGGGGCTTCCTCGCATGTCACGACACGTTCACCTGGGCGATGCGTCCCCAGGGAGTGGAATGCCGGACTCGTCGGTAGACTTCGCACACCGCCGCCGACCGTCCGAGGAGCTTCGTGTCGTCCGAGGTCACCGTCGTCGACCCGCCCACCACGGCGGTCGGGGACGCGCACCCGCCCGCCCCGACCCGGCGCCCCTGGCGACGGGTCCCGGTCGTGCTCGCGGCGCTCGTGGCGGCCTGGGCCGTACCCGCCGCCACGCACGCCCTGCACGGCGGCTGGCTGCTGCCGCCGCTCGTACTGCTCGCCACCGCCAGCGTGCTGCGCGGCGGCCGTACCCTGCTCGACCGGCTGGTGCTCGCGCTCGCCCTACTGCTCGGCGCGGCCACCGCCGGCGGACTGCTCTTCGCCGTCTGGCCCTGGGGCATGCGGCCGGTGCCGCTGACCGGCCTCGCCCTCACCGTGGTCGTCCTCGCCGCCGCCGCGCTGCGCCGCCGCCCCCGCCTGCCGCGCCCCGGCTCGGTCGACCTGTTCCCCGTCGCCGGCACCGCCGCGATGCTCACGTACCTCGCCGCGCCCTGGCAGCGCGCCACCGACCTCGCCGACCAGCTGACCATCCTCGCCCGCGGCGAGGACAACTGGCGGCACCTGGCCCTCTTCGACGTCGTCGGCCGCCTCGGCGGCTACGCCTTCGTCGACCCCGCCGCCGCCAAGGACCAGATCCTCTCCCAACTGCTCTACTACCCCCAGGGCTGGCACCTGGTCACCGCCCTGCTCGACGGCTTCCTCGCCCCCGTCGGCGCCGCGCCCCGCGGCCCCGCCGCCGTCGACCACTACGCCGGCTGGCTCATGGCCAGCTTCGGGCTCCTCGTGCTGGTGCTGCTCTGGGCCGCGCACCGCATCGCCGGACCCGTCCACCCGCTGCACCGCATCGTGCTCACCGTCGTCGTCGGCGCCCTGATCCTCGGCACCCAACTGCCCCGCCTGATCGTCTCCGGCTACCCGACCGAGATCCTCGGGCTCGCCCTCACCGTGCTGCTCGCCGCGCTGGTCGGCCGGCCGCTCGCCAACACCCGCGAACAGGTCGTCCTGCTCGCCGCGTTGCTCGTGGCCATCGGCTTCACCTACTACCTGTTCCTCCCGCCCGCCGCCGTGCTGGTGCTCTGCTGGGTGCTCGGCCACCGCCGGGAGGCGCTGCGCCGCTGGCCCACCGTGCTCGCCGTCGGCCTCCTCACCGCCCCCATCGCCCTGGTCGCCCCGCTGCTCGGCGTGCTCCGTGCCAAGCAGACCGAGGCGCTGGCCGTCAACGGCGGCATCGAGGCCCGCACCGAAGCCTGGCGCGCCCTCATCTGGCTCGGCGGCATCGTCGGGGTGGCCCTGCTCGTCCAGGTCCGCCGCGCCGATCCCACCTGGCGGCGCTGGCTGCTCGTCGCCGCCATCGGCGTCGCCCTGCCGCTGGGCATCGCCCAGTACAACACCACCTCCGGCGTCGAGCCCGGCTACTACTTCATCAAATCCACCCACCTGGCCACCGCGCTGCTCGTCGTCGGCGCCGCCGCCGTGGTCCGGCTGCTGCCCGTACCCCGGCCCGGCCGGTCCCGGCGCGGCGTCGCGACCACCGTCGCCGGCGTCCTCACCGGCGTGGTCGTCATGGCCGTCGCCGTGACGCTCTGCGGCGTCACCGGCTGGCACCCCAGCCTGCTCGTCGCCAACGAGCGGACCTGGACGCAACGGTGGGTGCACCAGGATCTGCACCTGCCGTCCAAAGAGGCCTGGGTCTGCGCCGCCGCCGTGCATCGGTACCCCGACCTGCCCGACACCACCACCATCGTCCTCGACCGCGGCCCCTACCGGGGCTACGTCGAGACCCTCTGCGTCGACGCCCTGCACGGCACCACCGCGCGCACCGAACCCGGCGTATACAACCTGGACTTCCTCGAACCCGAACGCACCGACCAGATCGTCCGGCGGGTCTCCGGGCCGATCCGCTTCGTCACCGCCGACCCCCGCGCCGAACGCCGGGTCCAGCGGCTGATCAGGAAGGACCGGTCGCTGCGCCACCGGATCAGCTTCGTCCCCCTCACCGTTCCCGACTGCGACGTGCTCCCCTCCGAGCCGCCCCCCGTGCCCGGCGCCCCGCCCGCGACACCCGAGCCGCCTGTGCCGGCGTGCCCCCCTGCGCCCTGAGGCGGACTACGCTCGACGTGACGGGGGACCGGGTCGGGCGAGCGAAGCGGGTAGGTCGATGAGCGTAAGACGGATCATGGGCACCGAGGTCGAGTACGGGATCTCCGTGCCCGGCCAGGCCGGAGCCAACCCGATGGTCACCTCCTCCCAGGTGGTCAACGCCTACGGAGCGCGCCCCGAACTCAACCGTGGCGGCCGGGCGCGGTGGGACTACGAGGAGGAGTCGCCACTGCGCGACGCCCGCGGCTTCACCTACTCCGGAGCCGCGTACGACCCCGCCGAGGCGCTCGCCGACGAGGACCTCGGCCTGGCCAACGTGATACTCACCAACGGCGCGCGGCTCTACGTCGACCACGCCCACCCCGAGTACTCCACCCCGGAGGTGACCAACCCGCTGGACCTGGTGCGCTGGGACAAGGCGGGGGAGCGGGTGATGGCCGAGGCCGCCCGCCGCGCCGCCACCATCCCGGGCACCCACCCGATCCACCTCTACAAGAACAACACCGACAACAAGGGCGCCAGCTACGGCGCGCACGAGAACTACCTCATGCGCCGGCAGACCCCGTTCGCCGACATCGTGGCGTACCTGACGCCGTTCTTCGTCACCCGGCAGATCGTCTGCGGCGCCGGCCGGGTCGGCATCGGCCAGGACGGCGGCCAGAGCGGTTTCCAGATCTCCCAGCGGGCCGACTTCTTCGAGGTCGAGGTCGGCTTGGAGACCACCCTGAAGCGGCCCATCATCAACACCCGGGACGAGCCGCACGCCGACGCCGACAAGTACCGGCGGCTGCACGTCATCATCGGCGACGCCAACCTCTCGGAGATCTCCACCTACCTCAAGCTCGGCACCACCGCGCTGATCCTCACCATGATCGAGGAGAAGGCGCTCGGCGCCGACCTGGGCATCGCCGACCCGGTCAGCGAACTGCGCGCGGTCAGCCACGACCCGTCGCTGAAGCACCTGATGCGGATGCGCGACGGCCGCCGGCTGACCGCCCTCGACGTCCAGTGGGCGTACCTGGAGCGGGTCCGGTCCTTTGTCGACGACCGGTACGGCGACGACGTCGACGAGCAGACCACGGACGTGCTGGACCGGTGGGAGAGCGTGCTGGACCGGCTCGGCCGCGACGCGTTCCTCTGCGCCGACGAGCTGGACTGGGTGGCCAAGCTGCGGCTGCTGGAAGGCTACCGGGAGCGGGAGAAGCTCGGCTGGGGCTCGCACAAGCTCCAACTGGTCGACCTGCAGTACTCCGACGTACGCCCGGAGAAGGGCCTCTACCACCGGCTGGTGTCCCGCGGGTCGATGAAGACGCTGCTCGACGACGAGCAGACCCGCACCGCGATGGTCCAGCCGCCGGAGGACACCCGCGCCTACTTCCGGGGCCGCTGCCTGGCCCAGTACGCCTCCGAGGTGGTGGCTGCCAGCTGGGACTCGGTGATCTTCGACGTCGGCCGGGAATCGCTGGTCCGGGTACCGATGATGGAGCCGGAACGGGGCACCCGCGCACACGTCGGCGCGCTGTTCGACCGGTGCGCGAGCGCCAAGGACCTGCTGGAGACGCTCACCGGCGGCTGACCGGCCGCCGACGTACGCCCGTCGGGTGCCGCGAGCCGGCGCGCGGCGGGCTTTTCGTCGCTCAGGCGAGGTAAGTTCATCGCAGACGATCGTGGAGGAGGCAGCCATGGCCACTCGTGACAGCGGCGGGCAGTCGCAGTCGGGCAAGGCCCGTCAGGGCGAGGAGATCGAGGACGTCACCACGGAGGCGAACCCGGAGGTTGCCGAGCGGCACGCCGAGATCACCGAGGACGTCGACGATCTGCTCGACGAGATCGACTCCGTCCTCGAGGAGAACGCAGAGGAATTTGTCCGCGGATACGTGCAAAAGGGCGGTCAGTAGACATATAGGGTTAAATCGGACATGCCGGCTCCTTTGGATGATAGGGACGGTCGACGCCGGTGCCGCGACTGTGGGGAATGGAAGCTGCTCGACGAGTTCTGTTCGAGCAGTAAGCGTCCCAGTGGTCGCGGCAGCTACTGCAAGCCGTGCTTTAACGAGCGGTCGAAGGCCAGCTACGCCAAGCGGGTGAGGGACGAGCGCGGCCGGGAGGTGAAGGCTGCGCGGGAAGTCCGGGAAGGGCACCGCTTCTGCGCCGACTGTGGAACCGTCAAGCCCGTGGCCGACTTCCCCCGTAACCGCTCCGACAGCACCGGCTACGCCACCTACTGCAAGCCGTGTCACAACGCCCGCACACGGGAGACCAAGCTGCGTCTCTACGGTGGGAATCGCGAGTACCACCTGCGCCGCCGCTACGGCGTGGGGCAGAAGGAGTTCGATGAGCTCCTGGCCGAACAGGGCGGTGTCTGCGCGATCTGCGGCGGCGAAGATCCGCAACACCTGGACCACGATCATCGCACCGGATGGGTGCGCGGGATACTCTGCTTCAACTGCAACGGTGGTCTTGGCCAGTTCCGTGACAGTCCCACGAGGCTGGCCAGGGCGATCACGTACCTGAGAGGAACCACGTGGCAGCGGGCTTTGATCCATCCGGGCGTCTACCAGATGTGTTCACCAACGCGGGGACGTCCTCCTTCACCTCGTTCCTGAGCAGGGTGGCCCCCGAGATGCTGCCCGGCCGACGGCCGCTGCCGCCGGGCATGGCCGCCGACCTGGCGCCGCACGCGACGACCATCGTGGCCATCTCGGGCGCCGGTGGCGTGGTGATGGCCGGCGACCGGCGGGCCACCATGGGCAACCTGATCGCCCAGCGCGACATCGAGAAGGTGCACCCGGCCGACGCGTACTCGCTGGTCGGCATCGCGGGCACGGCCGGCATCGGCATCGAGCTGATGCGACTGTTCCAGGTGGAGCTGGAGCACTACGAGAAGATCGAGGGCGCGATGCTCTCGCTCGACGGCAAGGCCAACCGGCTCGCCTCGATGATCCGCGGCAACCTGGGCGCGGCCATGCAGGGGCTCGCGGTCGTGCCGCTCTTCGCCGGCTTCGACCTGGCCGCGAAGGACCCGGCGACGGCCGGTCGGATCTTCAGCTTCGACGTCACCGGCGGCCCCTACGCGGAGACCGGCTACGACGCCATCGGCTCGGGCTCGCTCTTCGCCAAGTCCGCCCTGAAGAAGCGCTTCCGCGCCGGGATCTCCATCGACGACGCGGTCCGGCTCGCCGTCGAGGCGCTCTACGACGCCGCGGACGACGACACCGCCACCGGCGGCCCGGACCTGACCCGGCGGATCTACCCGGTGGTGATGACGGCGACGGCCGATGGCACCCACCGGCTCACCGACGCCGAGACGGCGGCGATCGCTGAGGCGGTCGTGGCCGCGCGGATGGAGAACCCGGGCGGCTGAGGCCCAGCTCCCACCTCACAGTCACCAGTCGTCAGCACAGCGCCCGAAGGAGAACCGCCGCCGTGGCCATGCAGTTCTACGCCTCGCCCGAGCAGATCATGCGCGACCGCTCCGAGCTGGCCCGTAAGGGCGTCGCCCGGGGTCGCAGCGCGGTGGTCCTGAGCTATGCGGGTGGGGTGCTCTTCGTCGCGGAGAACCTCTCCAGCGCCCTGCACAAGGTCAGCGAGATCTACGACCGGATCGGCTTCGCCGCGGTCGGCCGTTACAACGAGTTCGAGAACCTGCGCCGGGCCGGCGTGCGGATGGCCGACCTGAACGGCCTGAGCTACGACCGGCGCGACGTCACCGGCCGGGCGCTGGCGAACGCCTTCGCGCAGACGCTGGGCTCGATCTTCACCGAGCAGTCCAAGCCGTTCGAGGTGGAGATCTGCGTCGCGCAGGTGGGTGCCACCGCCGAGGACGACGAGCTGTACCGGATCACCTACGACGGTTCCGTCAATGACGAGCCGGGCCGGATGGCCATGGGCGGTCAGGCCGAGGCGATCACCGGGGTGTTGAAGGCGCAGCACCGGCCGGAGATGACGTTGAGCGAGGCGGTGCGGGCGGCCGTGCAGGCGTTGAGCAGCGTCGGCGGTGAGGGTGGGGCGGCCCGGACGATCGCCGCCAACCAGCTGGAGGTGGCGGTCCTGGACCGGCTCCGGGTGGGGCGTACCTTCCGGCGGGTCACCGGAGCGGCGCTGACCGCGCTGCTCGACGGGGACGCGGCGGGTGACGCCGCGCCGGCCGGCGGCCGGGCGAAGACGCCGACGGTGCCGACGGAGGAGGCGCACAAGCCCACCACCTCGGCCGCCTCGGCGGACCTGGAGGGCCAGCCGGAGGAGACGCCGGAGGCGTAGCGGTACCTGCGTCGTCGGGGCCGGGGATCTCCCCGGCCCCGCGGCATGTCCGGGTCCGCGCGAACCCCCCGGGCCGCGCCCACCGCGCCGCCCGCGCGATCACCCCGCCCCTACGCCCACGTCCGGCCCCGCGCCTACGTCCGCCCAAACTCCAAGCACTTTCACGGAAAGAGTGGCTATTCCGCGCGGAATAGCCACTCTTTCCGTGAAAGTGCCCTGCCGACGAGCCGCTGACCGCTGGCGAGACCGGGAAGCGGCTGGGCGTGTGGCGCCACGGAGACGCGTGACCCGGCCGGGGAAGGCGCCATCGCCCCGACGGTTGAGTGGGTTGTCGCTGTCGGGTTCGTCGAGCCGGCGGAGCGGGGACGTGCCTCGGGGCGGGTGTTCGAGGGCGCGCACACGTGAACGGCCGCCCGGCGGCTGCCGGACGGCCGTTCACCTTTGAAACGGTCAGCGCTTGCGCAGCAGCGGCTTGGCCAGGGCCCAGTAGCCGGCGGCAATGGCGTTGAAGACGCCCATGCCGGGAGGCGAGTCGACGTTCGACGGGGCGACCCGGGCGGTCATCAGCTCGGCGATGACCCCGTCGGGCACGATCCGCTCGTCCTGGAGCTGCCGGCGGCGCGACTTCAGCCAGGCCCGGTTGGTCCAGAGCCAGCCCCAGCCGCGGAACTTCTGCTTGACCCAGCCGCCGGCGAGCGCGGCGGCGAGCATGGCCACCTCGGTGAGCAGCAGGACCGGGGCGAGCACCACCAGCGTCCGGGTCTCGTACGCGGTGAGCAGCGTGACCAGCCGGTTGCGCTCGACCAGGTAGAGCTTGAGGGCGTTGCGGGAGAACTCGTAGTGGTGCCGGACGACGGCGTCCGGGACGTACTCCAGCCGGAGCCCGCGCTGCCAGAGGCGCAGGCTGAGCTCGGTGTCCTCGTGGTAGGCGAGGTACTCGGCGGCGAAGCCGTCCAGCTCCCGCCAGAGCGCCCGGTTGATGACGAAGCAGCAGCCGCTGAGCGACGGCACGGTGGTGCGGACGGCGTGGGCGCTGGCCGGCTCACCGTTGCCGCCGGCCCAGGACAGCCCGGTGAAGTGCAGCGGGTTGCCGGAGGTGTTGATCAGCTCCGGGTTGTCGGCGAGGCGGATGGAGGCCATGGCGGCGCCCACGCCCGGCTCGCCGGCCACGGCGACGACCTTGGCCAGGGCGTCGGGGGCGACGATGGCGTCGCTGTTGACGAAGGCCAGCCATTCGCCGGTGGCCTCGGCGGCGCCGACCCGGCAGCCGCCGGAGTAGCCGGTGTTCTCCTCGGGGCGGATCACCCGGACGCCGGGGAAGCCCTTGACGACGTCGATGCCGTCGCCGGTGCAGCCGTTGTCGACCACGATCAGGTCGATGTCGACGTCGGTGCTGTCCAGCACGGCCCGGGCGGCGTCGACCAGGTACGGCTCGGCGCCGTAGGCGAGCATCACCGCGGTCACCTGCGGGCGGGTCATCGGATGCCTCCGGATACTCCGGTCGCCAGGGCGTCGTCGAGGGACCGGGTCGGGGTGGGGGTGGGGCGGGACTGGCGGCGCAGCAGCAGCGCCATGGCGGCGGCCACCACGACCGAGCCGACCGTGTAGGCCAGCTCGACGCGGAGCGCCACCGACGCCGGGGTGAGCGTGACGGCGACCAGGGCGGCCACGCCGACGGTCCAGGCGAGGGCCTGGGCGCGGTGCCGGTCGAGGGCGAGCAGCGCCTGGCCGAGGACCATCGCCCACAGGTAGGCCAGGGTGGCCACGGCCAGCCAGGCGAAGTCGCCGTGGCCGAGCACGTCCGCGGCGTCGAACAGGGTGCCCACCAGCCAGGGGCCGAGGGCGATCGCGCCGATCGCGCCGAGGACGCCGAGTGCCGTGACGATGCCGAGCGCCCGGCGCAGCAGGCTGTGGAAGCCGCGCAGGTCGCCGGTGGTGGCCGAGGTGGCCAGGCCGGGCAGCAGCGACGCCTGCAGGGAGGCGAAGACGAACAGCGGGATGCGTACCAGCACCAGCGCGGAGAGCAGCGCTCCGGCGGTGGCGACGTCCGACGGGTCGAGCAGCCGTACGTTGATCACGCCGACGTTCACCACGACCTGGGAGAGCAGGCTGGAGACGGTGAGCAGGCCGAGGCCGCGCAGCAGCGCGCCCCAGGCGACCGGTACGCCGCCGCCGGCGGCACGCAGCACCGGCGGCAGGGTGAGCAGTACGCCGGCCAGCGGGGCGATCACCAGCACCAGCCCGTACCACAGGGGTGAGGTGACGCCGGCGAGCCCTAGCACGGCGACCATGGCGATCCGCAGTCCGCCGTCGACGCCGAGTTGGGCGCCGTACCAGGGGAAGAGTTGCAGGCCGGAGAGGACACCGCGGGTGGTGTAGGCGACGGCCATGGCGACGAGCGCGCCGATCAGCACGGTGACCATGGCGGCGTCGCCGGCGAAGAGCCGGTCGGTGAGCGGCTCGTGCGCGGCGAGGATCACCACGACCATCAGGGCGAGCACCCCGGCGGCGAGGACGGCGCCCCGGGCCAGCACCGGACCGGGCGGCAGCCCTTGGCTGCGGCGGGCGGCGACGACCCGGGCGACCTCCTGCTCGACGGGCATGAACACGCCGATGCCGAGGGTGAAGACGATCGACCAGAGCACCGACAGGGAGGAGTAGTCGGCCTCGGTGAGGCTGTGCCCGGCCACCGCGAGGTGAACGTAGGAGGCCAGCCCGAGCAGGGCCAGCCCGGCACCCACTGCGAGGGTGCCGGGCGGGACGAGGTGGAGCAGCCGGCGGATCACCGGCGGATGAGCGCCAGCGTGAGTACCGCGAACGCGCGACCGAGGTAGATCATCGCCTTGGCGGGCGAGTGGCTGGGCGTGCCCGCCATCCGCTTGCGCATAGCCACCGGCACCTGCCGGATCTTGTAGCCGCGGCGGGCGGTGTGCACCAGCGTCTCGACGGTGTCGCCGAGGTACTCGGCCGGGTACCAGCCGGCGAACATCTCGATCACCCGCCGGTTGGCGGCGCGGAAGCCGGACGTGGTGTCGGTGAGCTTGGTCTTGGCGACCTTGGAGAGCACGGCGGAGAGCATGACCATGGCCCAGCGGCGGGGGCCGCGGACGGTGTAGTCGCCCTCGCCGGCGAACCGGGCGCCGATCACCAGGTCGGTGTCGTCGAGCAGGTCGACGAGCTTCGGCACGTAGCGCGGGTCGTGCTGGCCGTCGGCGTCGATCTGGATGGCGACGTCGTAGTCGTTGTCCCGGGCGTACCGGTAGCCGAGCCGCATGGCCCCGCCGACGCCGAGGTTGTACGGCAGCTTGGCGACCCGCGCGCCGGCGGCGGCGGCCACCGCGGCGGTGCGGTCGGTGGAGCCGTCGTCGACCACCAGCACGTCGACGCCGGGCAGTTCGCCGCGGACCTCGCCGACGACGTCGGCGATCGAGCCGGACTCGTTGAGCGCGGGGATGATGATCAGAACGCGCTTGCCGTTAACCATCGTGGGACACCAGTTCGTCTCGGGCTGATTCGGTGCGGGCCGCGCGGTCGGCGTCGACCTGGGCGCGGAGCAGGGCGAAGTCTTCGGCCAGGGTGCGGGTCTCCTCCTCCAGGGCGCTGACCTCCCAGCTGAGGTGCACGCACACCAGCAGCAGGAAGACGATGCCGAGGAAGAGCACGAGGCTGACGCCGGAGACCACCCCGAAGAAGCCGGCCACGTTGTCGAGCAGGCGGGGGAACAGCGACAGCGGAATGACGATCAGGAGTACGGCCAGCCAGAGCATGCCGTACTTCTCGCGGAGCTGCCGGCGACGCAGCAGCTCGACGATGGTGACCAGCAGGAGCAGGCCGGTCAGACCGGTGACCAGGGTGAGCTTCATGCGACCTTCCACGGGGCGGGTGGAGTGGGGGAGTCGAAGGCGTCGGACAGCGTGTCACGCCAGTCCGGCAGCGGCGGAAGACCTGCGGCCGCCCAGCGGTCGTGCCCTAGCACACTGTACGCCGGTCGGGCGGCCGGACGCGGAAACCGGTCGCTGGTGGTGGGTCTCACCCGCTCCGGGTCGAGCCCGGCCAGGGTGAAGGTGGCGCGGGCCAGGCCGCACCAGGTGGTCCGGCCGGAGCAGGTGCCGTGGTAGACCCCGGCCGGGGCGCGGCCGGCCAGCGCCGCGTCGGCCAGCGCCACCAGCTGGGTGGCCAGCGCGTACGACCAGGTGGGCTGGCCCTGCTGGTCGTCGACCACGTCGAGCTGCTCACGCTGCTCGGCGAGGCGGAGCATGGTGGCCACGAAGTTCGGCCCGTGCGCGCCGTAGAGCCACGCGGTACGGACGACGTAGCCGGTTTCCGGGAGGAATCGGGCCACGGCCCGCTCCCCGGCCAGCTTGCTACGGCCGTACGCGTTGACCGGGTCGGTGGGCGCGTCCTCGGCGTACGGCTGCTCGGCGTCGCCGGGGAAGACGTAGTCGGTGGAGACGTGCAGCAGCCGTGCGCCGGTGGCGGCGCAGGCCCGCGCGAGGTGCGCGACCGCGTCGCCGTTGACCGCGGTGGCGGCCGCCTCGTCCCGCTCCGCGCCGTCGACGTCGGTCCACGCGGCGGTGTTGAACACCACGTCGTGGCCGGCGACGGCGGCGTGGACGGCCTCGGCGTCGGTGATGTCCAGCTCGGTGCGGGTGGCGGCGGTCACCTTCAGGTCCGGCCGGGTCGCGAGCACGGCCAGCAGGTCCCGGCCGAGCATCCCGCCCGCGCCGGTGACGAGCACTCGGCTCATGCGCCCTTGGTCGCCTTCAGCGGCTCCCACCAGGCCCGGTTGTCCCGGTACCACTGCACCGTCTCGGCCAGGCCGCGGTCCAGGTCGATGCTCGGGGCGTACCCCAGCTCGGCGCTGATCTTGCTGATGTCCAGCGAGTAGCGGCGGTCGTGGCCCTTGCGGTCGGCGACCGGGACCACCCGGTCCCAGTCGGCGCCGCACGCCTCGAGCAGCCGGCCGGTCAGCTCCTTGTTGCTCAGCTCGGTGCCGCCGCCGATGTTGTAGACCTCGCCGGCGCGGCCCTTCTGCTGCACCAGGGCGATGCCCCGGCAGTGGTCGTGCACGTGCAGCCAGTCGCGGACGTTGCCGCCGTCGCCGTAGAGCGGGACGGTGCCGCCGTCGAGCAGGTTGGTCACGAACAGCGGGATGACCTTCTCCGGGAACTGGTACGGCCCGTAGTTGTTGGAGCAGCGGGTGACCACCACGTCCATGCCGTGGGTCCGGTGGTAGGCCAGCGCCAGCAGGTCCGAGCCGGCCTTGGAGGCCGAGTACGGGGAGTTCGGGGCCAACGGCCAGGTCTCCGTCCAGGAGCCCTCGTCGATCGAGCCGTACACCTCGTCGGTGGAGACGTGCACGAAGCGGCCGGTGCCGTGCCGCAGCGCGGCGTCCAGCAGCGTCTGGGTGCCCAGCACGTTGGTGGTGACGAACGGCGCGGCGCCGGCGATCGAGCGGTCGACGTGCGATTCGGCGGCGAAGTGCACGATCACGTCGTGATCGGCGACGACCTGGTCGACCAGGACCGGGTCGCAGATGTCGCCCTGCACGAAGCGCAGCCGGGCGTCCTCGCGCACCGGGGCGAGGTTGTTCAGGTTGCCCGAGTAGGTCAACTTGTCCAGCACGGTCACCGCGGCGGGCTCCACGGCGGGCACCCCGGCAGCGTCGCCGCCGGGCACACCCAGCAGCATCCGTACGTACTCCGACCCGATGAATCCGGCTCCGCCGGTGACGAGAATCCTCACGGGTCCGGAAGTGTACGCGAATCCTCGCGGACCCCGGGGGACGGCGACCCCGGTGTCCGTTTGACGCCGGTGCAGGTAGTCTCCCCGGGTGCGTGGAATCCTTCTCGCTGGTGGCACCGGATCCCGGCTCTGGCCGATCACCCGGGCGGTCTCCAAGCAGCTGATGCCGATCTTCGACAAGCCGATGGTCTACTACCCGCTGTCGACCCTGGTGATGTCCGGGGTGCGGGAGATCCTGGTGATCACGACGCCGGAGGACCAGTCCCAGTTCGAGCGGCTGCTCGGTGACGGCAGCCAGTGGGGCCTGCGGCTGGAGTACGTCACCCAGGCCCGCCCGGAGGGCATCGCGCAGGCGTTCGTCCTCGGCGCGGACTTCATCGGCGACGAGTCGGTGGCGCTGATCCTGGGCGACAACATCTTCCACGGCGCGGGCCTGGGCCGGCAGCTCGCCGCGCACGGCGACCCGGTCGGCGGGCGGGTGTTCGCGTACCCGGTGGCCAACCCGGAGGCGTACGGCGTGGTCGACTTCGACGACGAGGGCAAGGTGCTGTCGATCGAGGAGAAGCCGGAGAAGCCGAAGTCCCGGTACGCGGTGCCGGGCCTGTACTTCTACGACAACCGGGTGGTGGGTATCGCCCGCGACCTCAAGCCCAGCGCCCGGGGCGAGCTGGAGATCACCGCGGTCAACGAGGCGTACCGGGAGGCCGGGGAGCTGTCGGTGACCGTGCTGGACCGGGGCACCGCCTGGCTGGACACCGGCACCTTCGCCTCGATGATGCAGGCCGGCGAGTTCGTCCGGGTGATCGAGGAGCGCCAGGGCATGAAGATCGGCTGCGTCGAGGAGGTGGCCTGGCGGGCCGGCCTGATCGACGACGACCAGCTGCGCGCGCTGGCCGAGCCGCTGACCAAGAGCGGTTACGGCGACTACCTGCTCGGCCTGCTGGCGGAGAAGCACGGCGAGGCGGTGGCTCGGTGAGCGCGAGGAGTGAGCCGGTTCTGCGAGCCCCGCAGTCGCGAACGATGGTGGCACTGTGATGAAGGTCCGGCAGTTGGGTATCGAGGGCGCCTGGGAGATCAGCCCGCAGCAGCACGGCGACCCGCGCGGGCTGTTCATGGAGTGGTACCGCTTCGACCGCCTCGCCGACGCGGTCGGGCATCCGCTGCGGCTGGCCCAGGCCAACCTGTCGGTCTCCGCGCGCGGCGTGGTGCGCGGCATCCACTTCGCCGACGTGCCGCCCGGCCAGGCCAAGTACGTCACCTGCGTGCGCGGCGCGGTGCTGGACGTGATCGTGGACCTGCGGGTCGGCTCGCCGACGTTCGGCCGGTGGGAGGGCGTCCGGCTCGACGACGTCGACCGGCGTGCGGTCTACCTCAGCGAGGGGCTGGGGCACGGCTTCTGCGCGCTGACCGACGACGCGACGTTGAGCTACCTCTGCTCGACGACCTACAACCCGACCGGCGAGCACGCGGTGCACCCGCTCGACGCCGACCTGGCCATCGAGTGGCCGGCCGAGGCCCCGCAGCTCTCCGCCCGGGACGCCGCCGCGCCGACGCTGGCGCAGGCCCGCGAGTCCGGCCTGCTGCCGGAGTACGACGCCTGCCGGGCGTTCACGGCGAGCCTGCGGCCGGACGGAATGTCGTACTCGGACGGTATGTGATCGACCGGAGAGCACGACCTGTGCGGTGACAGTGACGAACGGGGCCTCCGGGCGGCTAATGTCACAGCATGGAGCGGCGAATCTTCGGCCTCGAGACCGAGTACGGCGTCACCTGTACCTACCGCGGGCAGCGTCGGCTGTCCCCTGACGAGGTCGCCCGGTACCTCTTCCGCCGCGTCGTGTCGTGGGGGCGGTCCAGCAACGTGTTCCTGCGCAACGGTGCCCGGCTCTACCTGGACGTCGGCTCGCACCCGGAGTACGCCACCCCGGAGTGCGACTCGGTGGTGGACCTGGTGGCCCACGACCGGGCCGGCGAGCGGATCCTGGAGGGGCTGCTCGTCGACGCCGAGAAGCGGCTGCACGACGAGGGCATCGCCGGAGAGATCTACCTGTTCAAGAACAACACCGACTCGGCCGGCAACTCGTACGGCTGCCACGAGAACTACCTGGTCTCCCGGCACGGGGAGTTCGGCCGGCTGGCCGACGTGCTCATCCCGTTCCTGGTCACCCGTCAGCTGATCTGCGGCGCCGGCAAGGTGCTGCAGACCCCGCGCGGCGCGGTGTACTGCCTGTCGCAGCGGGCGGAGCACATCTGGGAGGGCGTCTCCTCGGCGACCACCCGCAGCCGTCCGATCATCAACACCCGCGACGAGCCGCACGCGGACGCCGAGCGGTACCGCCGGCTGCACGTGATCGTCGGTGACTCGAACATGAACGAGGTCACCACGCTGCTCAAGGTGGGCAGCGCCGACATCGTGCTGCGGATGATCGAGGCCGGGGTGGTGATGCGCGACCTGACGCTGGAGAACCCGATCCGGGCCATCCGGGAGGTGTCGCACGACATCACCGGCCGGCGCAAGGTCCGGCTGGCCTCCGGCAAGGAGGTCAGCGCGCTGGAGATCCAGCAGGAGTACCTGTCCAAGGCGACCGAGTTCGTCGAGCGCCGGGGCGGCGACCAGACCGCCAAGCGGGTGGTGGAGCTGTGGGGCCGGGTGCTCGGCGCGGTGGAGAGCGGCGACCTGGACCCGGTGGCCCGCGAGATCGACTGGGTGACCAAGCTGCGGCTGATCGAGCGCTACCAGCGCAAGCACGACCTGCCGCTGTCGCACCCCCGGGTGGCCCAGATGGACCTGGCCTACCACGACCTGCGGCGCGGTCGGGGCCTCTACGGGCTGCTGGAGCGGCGCGGGCAGGTCGACCGGGTGGCCACCGACCCGGAGATCTTCGAGGCGAAGGAGACCCCGCCGCAAACCACCCGGGCCCGGCTGCGCGGCGAGTTCATCCGGCACGCCCAGGAGAAGCGGCGCGACTTCACCGTCGACTGGGTGCACCTGAAGCTCAACGACCAGGCGCAGCGCACCGTGCTCTGCAAGGACCCGTTCCGGGCGTACGACGAGCGGGTGGAACGCCTGATCGCCAGCATGTGAGGACGTCGGCGGCCGGTGCCGGGCACCGGCCGCCGACGCACCGGTACGCTGGCGTCGCGATGAACACTTCCTCACCCTCCGACCGCGATCGCGGCACCGAGAAGCTGAACTGGGTCGAGCGGCGCCGGGAGAAGATCCGCGCCGAGATCGAGCGCAACCGCCGCGGCGAGTACACGGTGCCGACCTGGGTGCTCGCGGTCGCGCTGGTCGCCATCGTCGGTGGCTGGCTGGCACTGATCTTCCTCGTCGGCTGATTCCGCGCGGCGCGGTTCGCGGCGAGTCGGGGTGACCGCCGGCCAGGACACCGCGCCACCGCAGACGGTGGGACGGGCCGACGCGCCGCGCTGAGCCGGGGGGTCAGACCGCCAGGCGGGCCGCGTGCCGGCCGGCGGCGGCCGCCGCCAGGAAGTAGGCGTGATCGGCGTCCAGGCCCCGGCCCATGGTGGACAGCGTCACCGGCAGGGCGCGCAGCGCCGCGTCCAGGCCGTCGGTCGGCACCCGGACCAGGGTGTGCCGCCCGGCGAGGGGGGCCAGCGCGGCGTCCACCTCCGCGGCCAGCGCCGCGTGCAGGCCGTCCGGCACGACGAGGTCCGCCGGGGCGAGGGCGACCCGGCCGTACGCGGTCAGGCTGTGGTGGGAGACGCCGCGGTGCCGGGGGCGGGGGTCGGCGTCGGAGATCCGCAGCGAGCCGACCGGCCGGCCACCGAGGGTGGCGACGGCGTTGACCGCCTCGCCGACGGCGACCCCGGAGAAGCCCCAGGTGGTCCCGGTGCCCAGGTTGCCCGGGCCCTGGGCGACGATCGCCACGTCGGCGCGGAGCACGTGGCGGGCGGCCAGCAGGCCGCTGTGC
The DNA here is from genome assembly GCF_018070095.1 of Micromonospora sp. U56. Lineage (NCBI taxonomy): Bacteria > Bacillati > Actinomycetota > Actinomycetes > Micromonosporales > Micromonosporaceae > Micromonospora > Micromonospora sp. U56. The sequence continues at coordinate 19,946 of NZ_JAGPYL010000031.1, read as the reverse complement.
AGGGTGGTGGCCTCCAGGTCGCCGCCGAACGCCTGCCCGACGCTGACCGTGCCCACCAGCCCGCCACGCAGCCCGTCCAGGGTGCGGGAGAACCAGGCGGGCAGCGCACCCCCGTCGGTGAGCAGGTACGCCACCCGGGCGTCGGGGAAGTCGGCGCGTACGCCGGCCAGGATCGCCGGCAGCGCCGAGTGCAGGTCGGCGGTGACCACGGGCAGCCCGTCCAGGCTCTCCGCCCGGGCCAGCAGCTCGTGGTGCTCCGACGCCTCCTCGTCCACCCCGAGCATGATCGCCTGCAACGGGGTGTAGCGGGCCTTGACCAGGTGACCGGCGTCCCGGGTGTCGCCGGCCTGCGGCGGGTCCGGCGGCAGCCGGTCGGGCAGCGCCACGACCAGGGCGTAGCCGCCGGTGCCCAGCCCCATCAGCAGGGCGCCGGCGTTGAGCAGCACCCGGTCGCCGGGTACCGGGTCGCCGACCAGGGCGGGGTACGCCAGGGCGCGCAGGCCGCCGCCGTCGGGCAGGTCGACGTCGAGTTCCACCGCGCCGGCCCACCGCCGTCGTACCGCCGTCACCGTTCCGGACCGCCATCGCACCATGCCGGGCACGCTATCCGCGCCCGGCGGCGGCGCCGCGCCCGGGTCAGGGCGGGCCGGGCCGCCGGTGGTCCTGCTCCTGGTCCTGGGTACGCCGGGCCCGCCGCCCCGTCGGTGCCGGGTATCGAGCGGGTGGGATCGAGGAAGACGAACCGGATCTCCGGGTAGCGGTCGGTGAGCCGGCGCTCGGCCTCGTCGGCGGCGGCCTCGATGTCGGCGCCGGTGGCCTGGTCCTGGAAGTCGACCTTGGCGGCGACCAGGATCTCCCCGGGCCGAGCAGCATGGTCATCAGCGTGTCGACCCGGTCGACCGCCGGCAGGCCGGCCAGGTCCCGCTCGATCTCGCGGTGCAGCCGCTCCGGCACGGACCGGCCGACCAGCAGCGACAGGTTGCTCCAGGCCAGGATGGTCGCCACCACCAGCAGCAGCAGCAGACCGATCCCGATCGAGGCGAGTCCGTCCCACAGTTCGTCGCCGGTGAGGTGGGACAGGCCCAGCCCGACGGCGGCGAGGAGCAGGCCGACGAGGGCGGCGCTGTCCGCCAGGAACACCGCCCTTGACGGTGGTGTCGGCGGTCAGCCGCAGGAACCGGCGCGGGCTGGTCCGCCAGCGGCGGGACTCGTTGCGCACCCTGGCGCACGGCCCGGGTCAGCGAGATCGACTCGATGACGAAGGACACCCCCAGCCGGGCCCGCCACCACGACGGTGCCGACGCTCTCGGCCTTGACTTCGCCCTCCGACATGCGCCTCACCCCAGGGCGGTTGCGCCGCCGCCGTCGGGTGACCGGCGGCAGGGCGCCGCGCGCCGCGCCCGCGCGGGTGCACGGCCGCGGCGCGCGGGCTGCTAGCGTTCACGTCGTGTCGCGGAGCCGTACCGAACGCCTGGTCAACCTGGTGATCTGTCTGCTGTCCACGCGACGGTTCCTGACCGCCGCGCAGATCGCCGCGACCGTGCCCGGTTACGAGCACGATCCGGACGACGCCAAGGAGCACGAGGCGTTCCAGCGCAAGTTCGAGCGGGACAAGGCCGAGCTGCGTGAGCTGGGCGTGCCGTTGGAGACCGGCACGGCCAGCGTCTTCGACGCCGAGCCCGGCTACCGGATCGCCCACCGGGAGTATGCGCTGCCGGAGATCCCCCTGGAGCCCGACGAGGCCGCGGCGGTGGGCATCGCCGCGCGGCTCTGGCAGCACGCCGGGCTGGCCGCCGCCGCCTCCTCCGGGCTGGCGAAGCTGCGCGCGGCCGGCGTCGACGTCGACCCGCAGGCCACCCTGGGCCTGGAGCCGATGGTCACGGTCGATCCGGCGTTCGCGCCGCTGACCGCCGCCGCGCGGGACCGGCGCGAGGTCGGCTTCGACTACCGGGTGCCCGACCGGGACGCGCCGACCCGCCGCCGGTTGCAGCCGTGGGGCGTGGTCTGCTGGCGCGGCCGCTGGTACGTGGTCGGCCACGACCTGGACCGGGACGCCACCCGCTGCTTCCGGCTCTCCCGGGTGGTGGGCGCGGTCCGGGTCACCGGCGAGCCGGGTGGGTACGAGCCGCCCGCCGGCGTCGACCTGATCAGCCACGTGGCCCGCTGGTCCGGGCCGGTCGAGCGCACCGGCCGGGCCACCGTGCTGGCCGCCCCGGGTCGCGCCGCCGGCCTGCGGCGCTGGGCCGTGCAGACCCTGCCGGGTCCGGACGGCGACCGGCTGGTGCTGCCGTACGCCGACCCGGACTCCCTCGCCGGCCACCTCGTCGGGTACGGCCCGGACGTGCGGGTGCTGGAACCGCCGGAGGTGCGCGACGCGGTGATTCAACGGCTCAAGGAAATCGCCGTCCGGCAGGACGACCTGGCCGTGGCCGGAGGCCACCGGTGACCCGGCCGGCCGCCCGGAGCGGCTCCCGCACCTCCGCCGACCGGCTGGCCCGGCTGCTCAACCTGGTGCCCTACCTCCTCGCCCGCCCCGGCATCGAGATCGCCGAGGCGGCCGGCGACCTGGGCGTCACCGAGCGGCAGCTGCGCGAGGACCTGGAGCTGCTCTGGGTCTGCGGGCTGCCGGGCTACGGCCCGGGTGACCTGATCGACATGGCCTTCGACGGCGACCGGGTCACCATCACCTACGACGCCGGCATCGACCGGCCGCTGCGGTTGACCCCGGACGAGGCGCTGGCCCTGGTGGTGGCGCTGCGGATGCTCGCGGAGACGCCCGGGGTGGCCAACCGGGAGGCCGTGGAGCGGGCCCTGGCGAAGATCGAGAACGCGGCCGGCGACCTGGTCGGCACGCCGGTGGCGGTGCGGCTGCCCGGGGACACCCGGCAGGTCGAGGCGCTGCGGTCGGCGGTCGAGGGCGGCCGGGCGCTGCGGATCACCTACTACACGGCGGCGCGGGACGAGACGAGCGAGCGCACCATCGACCCGCTGCGGATGCTGATGGTCGGCGGCCGGGCGTACGTGGAGGCGTGGTGCCGCCGGGCCGAGGCGGTCCGGCTGTTCCGGGCCGACCGGATCGACGCGGTCGCCGAGCTGGACGAGCCGGCGGTGGTGCCGCCGCAGGCGCGTCCGCACGACCTCACCGAAGGGGTGTTCCGCCCCTCGCCGGACCTGCCGCTGATCACCCTGCGGATCGGTCGGGGCGAGCGGTGGATCACCGAGTACTACCCGTGCGAGCGGGTGGAGGCCGGCGACGGCGACCAGTGGCTGGTCTCGCTGCGGGTGACCGACCTGGGCTGGGCCCGCCGGTTCGTGCTCGGGCTGGGGCCGGACGTCACCGTGGTGGCCCCGGCCGAGCTGGCCGATCAGGTGCGGGCGCAGGCGCTCGCCGCGCTGGAGGCGTACGGGACGCCGGTGGGCGACAACGCGCCGTCAGCCGACCCGGCGGTGGGGGCCGTCACCCAGTAGGCTGACCGCCGTGGTGAAGTGGATCGTTCTCGCGGTGGTGCTGTTCGCACTCGTCGTGCTGGCCCTGGCGGTCCGGCCGGTGCTGGCGCGGCTGCCCCGGCTGCGTCGGGCGGCGCTGGCGCTGCAGCGACGCCAGGCCGACGCGGACACGCTGCGCGAGGCCGCCGAGGCGCTCTCCGAGCGGGCCGAGACACTCCAGCGGCAGGTCGAGACGACCCAGCAACGGGTGGAGCTGATCAAGGCCAAGCGGGGTAAGTGATCGACCCCGGTCGGTGAATCGCGCGTCGGCTGCGCGATCCGGGTTCCTTTCGCGCACGGATGGACGTCCCCAGGTGGTTGACGGGACACGCGAGGGTGGTCAAGACTTCACCGGCCGGACGCGTCACCAGCGGCCCGGCGGGTGGCAACGGCTCTCGACGCACGTACGATGGGCTGCGACACACCCTTCGACACAGAGCGACTGGAGCTTCCCATGGGTGCCCTCAAGCCGTGGCACATCGCCGTACTCGTGGTCGTGCTGATCCTGCTCTTCGGCGCGAAGCGGCTCCCCGACGCGGCTCGCTCGCTGGGCCGCTCGCTGCGGATCATCAAGGCGGAGACCAAGAGCCTGCAGGACGACGACCGCGACCTGGCCGAGAAGGCCGACGCGCAGGCGGGCTACCAGCCGCTGCCGCCGCACGCGGGCCAGCAGCAGTACGCCCCGCAGCAGGCCCCGCAGCAGCCGGTCGCCCCGCCGGTCGACCCGGTGCAGCGCGTCCGCGACAACTGACCGAAGGGCCCGAGCACCGTGGCCTTCGCGCTTCGCAAGCGCGGCCCGAGCGATTTCGAACGGGCCGCCGACGGCTCCATGACGCTCATGGAGCACATCCGTGAGCTGCGCAACCGTCTCTTCCGCGCCTCGCTGGCGATCCTGGTCGGCTTCGGCTTCGGCATCTGGCTGGCGACACCGGTCCGGGAGCTGTTGTCCAAGCCCTACTGTGACCTGCCACAGGCGAAGGACCCCGAGACCGGACTGTGCAAGTTCGTCCAGCTCGGTGTGGCCGATGTCTTCCTGCTGAACCTGAAGATCGGCCTCTGGGTCGGGCTGATCATCGCGGCACCGGTCTGGCTCTATCAGCTCTGGGCGTTCATCGCGCCGGGCCTGCACCGGAACGAGCGGCGGTACGCGTACGTCTTCACGGCGCTCGCCGCGCCGCTCTTCGCGGCCGGTGCGGTGCTGGCGTTCTTCGTGACCACCAAGGGCCTGGAGTTCCTGCTCGACGTCTCGGGTGACGACATCTCCACGACGCTGGAGGTCACCCGGTACATCTCGTTCGTCACCAACCTGATCCTGCTGTTCGGGGTGGCGTTCGAGTTCCCGTTGATCGTGCTGATGCTCAACTTCGTCGGCCTGGCCAGCGCGCGGAAGCTGCTGAGCTGGTGGCGGGTGGCAGTCTTCGTGTTCTTCGCCTTCTCGGCGGTGGTCACGCCGACCCCCGACCCGTTCGGCATGACGGCGTTGGCGATCTGCCTCTGCGCGCTCTACTTCGCCGCGGTCGGGGTGGCCTTCATCAACGACAGGCGGCGGGGTCGGGGCAAGGAGAGCTACTCCGACCTCAGCGACGACGAGGTGTCGCCGCTGGAGTTGGACCCCGAGCCGGTCGAGGCGTCCGCGCGGGTGGACTTCTCCGGGCCGGTCGGCGCGCCCGCGCCGGTCGCTGCGCCCGCCCCGATCGACCGCCGCTTCGACGACATGACCTGACGGCGTCCGCGCCCCGGGCTGTCCACGACGCCGCCTCCGCCTGCCGGGGGCGGCGTCGCCGTGTCATCCCTGCCAGACGACGAAAGCCGGCGGACGTCAGGAGCGGCGATGGGTCGACACCGGCGTGGGCCGGGCCCCGTTCGGGACCCGGCCGGCGGGAACGTCCTGATCGGGGCTAGCTCGAGTAGCCGCGCGCGGCGATCCAGTCGGCGAGTTTGTCGTCGGTCATCCAGTAGGTCTTCGTCGGGTCGTACGGGTCGGCGACCTTTATGGTGTCACCGCCGTCGCGGTATCCGACGATGGTCAGATAGTGTCCGCCCTCGTACGAGTAGCGGTTGCCCTCGGTGTCGACCGAGGTGCCCATGATGTTGGCTACCACGCCACGATTGGCGTCGACCGCCTCCACCACGTCGTTACGCAGCTCGGCTTCCTGCTGCGGGTCGGCCTCGGCGCTCTGGATTTCGGTGGTCTCGTAGCCGCCGGCGGTCATCTCGTTGAGCACCCGGGTGGTGGCGTCGACGGAGTCGGTGCCGGCCTGTGTAGTGCCCAGCTTGTCGGCGACCTCGCGTTGGCTCACCACCTTGCCCTGTGTGGACAGGGCGATCCGGGTGGCGGCCGGCGCGCAGTAGTACTCGTTCGGCTGCCGCTGATAGTCGTAGTGGAGCACCCGCTGACCGTCCTCGGGCGCAGGCGCAGGCGCCGGCGGGGGCGCGGGCGGCGGCGGGGGCTGGTCGGCGGAGGCGGGCACGCTCTGCACCTGGGCCGGTCGCGACGGGGTCATCGGATCGGCGGACGCCTGCGCAGCGATCGCCGAACCAGTGAAGGCGCCGCTGGCCAGCACGGCAACGGACAGCACGCTCTTACGGAACAGCGGATTCATCGTGATGCTCCCCTCGACTGGTCCTACCTGCCGTCGCCCGCGGCTTACCCGGGCCCGGTCCGCGAAAACGCGCGACACTACCCGAGTAGCGGGGGTTCCGGCCGGCTTTGCGCAATCACGCGCGGAAATCCCGCAGGAGGAGTACAAGCGGCTCGGGGCGCGTGCAGGCCGGTGCGAAAGGTGGCGGTGGGACCGGGCGCGACGGGAGGAATGTCGGGGTCGCTCATCCCACGCGGCCAGCGCTCATGCTGACGAGTCCTGGGCGGCATAGGCCGCGGAGCGTGGATTGTCGTGGCCGTCCGTACGGCCCCGATGGGGGGCATGCGGTGACGCGGAGGTGGTCATCGAGCCGGGGTTGAGGATCGCGGGTCTGACCGAGGGTGCAGCCCTGCCCGGAGCAACCGCGCGAGGTCGTCAGTTCACGCTGAGCTTCAGCGCCGGCCGGGCAGTGAGCGAGCGGCCGTCCAGGAAGGCCAGGTCGACAGCCACGCCACTGAACGTGACCGGGCCGGGTGGGGTGGTGGCGATCCCCGGGGGGAGCGGCAGGTCCGGGCTCAGCGTGATCGTCACGCCGAGGATTCGTCCGACGAATCGGGTGGCGTAGACGGCGACCTCGCCGCCGAGCGTCAGCTGGTCGGTGGCGACCCGCACGGCGCGGCCCGCCGGGCCGGGCGCGCGCAGTCGGGCGTCGTCGGTCATCACCCGATCCATGCTGAACTTCAAGGCCCGCAGGGTGCCGCCGGCGGTGGGCAGCTCGACGATCCCCTCGATCCGCAGCCCCGTCATGGTCATCGTGGAGCCGGTCAGGTGGACCGGGCTCTTTGCCACCAGCGGCTGGCCGGGCTCGGCGGGGATCCGCGGCAAGGTTCTCCCGGCCCCGGGGGCGGTCGGGGCCGGCTCGGGGCGGGCACAGTCGAGAGCCAGGACGATCGGCCCGGAGCCGGCGGCCAGCAGGGTCGAGAGCGGTGGCGGCCCGGGTGCAGCCGCACGCTCCGGCTGCGCCCTGGCGCTTTCCTCGTCATCCTGGCCCCCGTGGAACGCGCCGAGGCCGCCGAGGCCGCCGAGGGCGAGGACGTTCCGGTTCGCCTTGGCGTACCCGCTCGGGCTGATCGAGGACGAACCGGTCGGCCCGTCCGACGCCGGTTCGGTCGGGCAGGTGGGTCCGTCCCGAGCCGGGGCGGGTACGGCCGACGCCCTCGCCGGACCGGGCGCGGCGAGCGTCACGGTGGCGGAGATCCCGAGCAGCCCCAGCAGCGCCGCGAAGAACCGTAGGCCGCGCGGTGGGGGCCCCGGCTGCTCGGGCTTCGTCCGCTCGGCCGGCCAGAGCCTCGGGGCCGCAGCGGACTCCTGGTACGCGCCGGGCGACGGCCGGGTGAGGTGCAGCCCCAGGCTGTCCCGGCCGGACATCAGTTCGTCGACGAGGGCCGGCTGCCCGTGCTGGGGGCAGCGTCGGGGGCCGACAGGTCAGCTCCCGAACCGGCCGTGGGCTGATCCCGCCCCGTCCCGTCCGCCGGCGTCCCGGGCCGCGCCGTCTCGTCGCCCGCGGCCTCGTCGGGCACGCTCGCGTCGTCCGCTGGCTCGTCCCGTGTCCCTGCCGCGCCGGCCGGTTCGCTGGCCGGCGCGGCGCTCGGCGGGGTGTCCGGCGTCCAGGCGAAGCCGAGGGCGCTGCCGACCAGGCCGAGCAGCAGACCGACGAAGAAGCCGCCGAGGTTCACCCCGATCAGCGAGAAGAGCGCGGTCACGGCGGCGACCACGGCGTAGAGGACCCGGTGTGGGGGCTTGAACCACATCAGCAGCCCACAGGTCACCAGGATGGCGGGGATCAGCCAGGACAGGAAGCCGGTCGTCCCCATCCGGAGCGCGAGGCCGGCGAGCGACATCTGGGTGGTGCCGAAGATCTGCAGACCGGCCAGTGCGGTGAACAGGCCGCCCCAGAATGGTCGGGTCCGCCGCCAGCGGCGGAAGCCGCGCAGGTCGCGGAGCTGCTCCGGCCGGGCGTTCCGCGGTTCGCCGTTGTCCACCCATGCCTCCTGCCGAATGAGGGGTCGAGCGCAGCCCCCGCCACACGGAGAGCGGGGCGGTGGTCAGCTCAGAAGCACTCCTTGGCGGCCGCGCCCGTCTTGACCTTCAGCTTCAATCCGGTGAGGTTGAACGTCCTGGCCTGGGTGGAGCGGGTCACCTGGCGGAGGTTCGTGATCGTGACGGTGTCGGCCTGCTGGCCGAACGTCCCCCGGGGGCCCTTCGCGTTCTCGGGACCGCCCTCGAGGGTCGACGCGTCCCGATTGATCTGGATGTTCGTGAACCGGGCGTCACCCTCGAGCTGTTCCGCCTCGATCAGCAGGTCGGTGGCGGTGGCCGGCCGGCCACCGCCGCCGGCGTTGATGGTGATCACGACGGGCGCGCCGGGCGCCTTCACCGACTGGCAAAGGTCGAAGAGCTGCGCCCTGCGGATACCGGTGGTCGCCACCGGGTGCCTCGTCCCGTCGACCTCCGTGGCGACGCCGCCGTACTGGACGAAGCCCTCACCGCGCAGCTCCGAGGCGGAGACCTTGAACGTCTGCCCGGAGACGGCGAACGAGGCGGCCATGGCGCCGTTGGCCATGCCGAGCACGATCGCGCCGGCGACCGCGGTCGCCGGAACCGCCAGGGCGGCGAAGCGCCGCCAACGGGTACGTCCCGGGATGTCGGACCTCTCCTGCACGGTTCCTCCTCAGGGTGGATGTCGTGCCGGTGGTCGGACGAGCGCCAACGAGGGCTCGTGGCCAGCTGGGCGATGACGGAGGCCGGGATGGGCCCACCCCCTGCGCATGCGCCAGCAGGCACCGCCACCCCGACGCTAACACGCTGTAAACAGCAGGGTGCGGATTCGTCACCTAGCGTCAGGCGCCATGGGTTGCCTCGGCGCGCGAGGTCGTTCGCCGCGCTGCCCGGTGCCACCTTCGACACCCTCGTCCCAGCGGCCACGACTTCTCGCGATGCCCTGCGGGGTCACCCGAACGAGAACCATGATGCCCGTGTCGGCTGCCTTTCACGTCGGTGCGTCGGCGACTGTGCCCACGTGCAACCGAATGTGCCAGCCCAAACGGCGGGAGCCGTCCTTTCGGAACGGACAGCAGGGCGAAGGCCTCACGCGATCCCAGCAGACAGCTTCGTGTCCCGAGGCCGCGGCATCAATCCCGGGAGGTTGTTGTATGTACGCACGGAAGCGGCGCCTCTACCTGTCCGCGCTGGTGCTGACGCTCGTCTTTCCCGCCCTGTCGTCAGCGGTCCCCGGAGCGAACACGGCTGCCGCGCGTGCCGAGTCGTGCGCGAACCCCACCACCGGTCGGGAAACCGACGCCGTGGGTCGGAAGTTCATGGTCGCGGCCGCCAATCCCTTCGCGGTCCAGGCCGGTTGCAAGATCCTCGCCAGAGGCGGCACGGCCGCGGATGCGGCGGTGGCGGTGCAGGCTGTCCTGGCCGTCGTGGAGCCACACGCCTCCGGGCTGACCGGTGGCACCCTCATCAACTACTGGGATCCCGACAAACACACCGTGCGGTACTTCGACGGCATGTCCCGAGCGCCGAAGAACGTGACGCAGAACCTGATGACTCCCACCGACCAGGAGCGCAAGGCGCTCGGCGTCGACCGCTTCCCGTACGCGGCGCAGGCGACGGCCCGGGCGTTCGGCGTTCCGGGCACGCTGCGGGTGCTCGCGGACGTCCACGAGGCGTACGGGGATCTGCCCTGGAACGAGCTCTTCGACGACGCCATCAACCTGGCCGCGAAGGGCTTTCCCATGCCGGAAACCCTGAGCAGCGGGCTCGATGAGCGCTTCGTTGGGCGCAAGCGCTGCAACTACCCCGATCTGCGCCCCCGCTACTGCAACGGGGACAAGGCCAAGAAGCCGGGTACGACGATTCGCAACCCGGAGATCGCCCAGGTGTTGCGGGAGGTGCGGGACGGCGGGGCGGACGCCTTCTACGACCCGAAGGGCACGATCGCCCCGGCGATCGTGCAGCACGCGGCGAAGGGGCCGATCAAGCTCAAGGGGAACACCGCCGGCCCGGTCGTGATTCCCAGTCTCATGACCGTCGAGGACTTCGCCGAATACACCCCCACCGAGCGCAAGCCGCTGTGCCGGAAGGTGTTGGGCGTGCTGGTGTGCACGTCGGCGCCGCCCGCGTTCGGGGGAGTGTCCGTACTGGAGATGCTGGGGCTGCTCGCCCGCGGCAAGGTGGGCGAGAGTGAGCCGGACTCCGCCGATCGGATGCACCTCTTCGTCGAGGCCAGCCGCCTGGCCAACTTCGATCGCCGGGCGTACATCGGGGACCCGGCCTACCACAAGGTGCCGGCCGACGGTCTGCTGGACAGCAAGTATCTCGACCAGCGCTTCTCCCTCTATTCTCCGGACCGCGCGATCGACCCGATCGAGCCGGGCAAGCCGCCGGACCGGATCCCTCCGGGGCCGACCGGGGACGTCCCGAGCACCATCGACGTCGGCGACCCGACCAGCAACGTGAGCATCGTGGACAGTGCCGGCGAGGCCGTGTCCATGACGACCACCATCAACACGCACTTCGGGGCGCACCTCGAGGCGCGGGGGATGATCCTCAACAACGCGATGAGCAACTTCACCGACACGTCGTCGGTCTCACCCGGCAAGCCGGTGAACGTCATGCAGTCGAATAAGCGCCCCACCGCGTCGATGGCGCCGACCATCGTCCTCGACGAACAGGGACGGAAGCTGAAGCTGGTGGTGGGCGCCGCCGGCGGCTCGCACATCCCGGACTACGTGACCCAGGCGCTGGTTGGTGTGATCGTCGACGGCATGGGGCCGGCCGAGGCCATCGACCAGGGGCATTTCAGCGGGCAGGACATCACGCGCAAGTGCGACGGGTCGGTCGGGGCTCCGTCCGAACTCGAAGCGGGCCGGCGGATCAGCGCGATCATGGCCGAACTCGTGGTCCGGGAGCACCCGTGTCCCCGGCTCATCGCACTGGACAGCGGTCTCACCGCGATCGAGGCACGCGGCGACCAGCTGCTCGGCGCGGCGGACAAGCGCCGGGACGGCAGCGCGATCGGGCGCTGACGTACCGGTTCACCTCCGCGGTGTGAGGCGTCCTCACCCCGCCGGCCGCCACGCTGGTGCCACCGCTCGACGCGGCCGCGACGCGGATTCGACCCCCGCCGAGTTCATCCCGGTCGGGTGAAGTCTCCTCACCCTGCCGAGTTCGATGATCGACATGACGCGCAAGTTCCGATGTCGCCGAGAGCGAAGGGTCGCCATGAACAGCAGGAACGGAGGCGAGCAGCCCGCCCCCGACCGGGGTCGCGATCAGCAGCCCTTCCGCGGACGCGCGTCCGTGCCGTCAGTGCCCTCCGACCCGCCACAGGAGCAGGCGGTCCCATGGCGGCGGCGGGCGCTGGACCAGCAGCTCCCGACAGCCGGCTTTCCCGCCGGCTCCGGTAAGCCGTCGCTGCTGTATCTCTGGGCGATCATGGGTCTGGCGGCCGCCATCGTGCTCGGGTTCGCCATCAACAACCAACGGGGCGTCCCCCCGGCCGTCGTCGACTCGCAACGGGACAACGTGTCGAAGGTCGCCTCCAGCATGCGGCTGACCATCAACCACTACGTGGAGGACCTCGACCAGCGCATCGTGGCTCGGCCCCCGACGACGCCCGACCCCGAGTTCGTCAAGCAGGTGGTGGGCAACGGTACGGAGTGGACCGGGGCCGCGATCGTGGAGACCGCCTCGCGGCGCCCGTTGGCGACCGCCGGCACCGGCGTACCGATGGAGCTGCTGCCACCGGCGCTTCCCGCCAAGGACACGTTCCCGATCACCACTCCGGACGGGCCGACGCTGATCCGCAGCGTCGCGCTGGACGGCTCGCGGACGCTGCTGGCGGCCCAACCGCTCGACGTGGACGAACTCCGCCTCAACCCCAACGCCCGACAGGGCATCTTCGTCATCACGCCGGATGGCAAGAGCACCCTGATGCAGGGGGTCAGCGCCGTACCCGATGTCCACCTGCCGGTGGTCTTCCAGGGGCTGGCGCAGTCCCAGTCCACCGAGGGCCACCCGATCCGGGTGACGGAGTGGCTGAACAAGCAACTGGTCGTCTCCTCCGCTCCGGTGGGGGAGACCGGGGCGACGGTGGCGACCCTCATCGTCGCCGAGGAAACGGGCGGCACTTCCACCCTGCACGGCTTCCTGCTCGGCCTGACCCTGCTGGCGATGGCGGTGCCCAGCTTCCTGCTGATGCGGCTGGCACTGGTCAGCCCCGTCCGGTCGCTGCTGGAGCGGGCCAAGGCTGACGCCTGTGGTGAGGTCCCCGACAAGCGGTACCCGTTGCGCATCGCGGAGGCCCACCGCATCGCCCGGGCACTGTCCCTCACGTCCGACGATCCATCGTCCGGCACCGTCGGCCGGAAGCGCTGGCGGTGGCGGTGGCGACCGACCGCGAACCAGGGCCTGGCCCTGGCCACCGTCGTGGCGCTGCTCTGGCCGGCGGCGGCGGTGGCCTACACGCTGAGCTCACCTGAGCCGCCGATCCCCAACCAACTCGTCCGGGACGAGGAGAGCAGGGCCGAGGCGGCGAGCAACGTGATGGGCAAGGCGCTGAACAACGGCCTGCAGACGGTGACCCGGATCTCCCAGGCCTCGGAGGCGACGCCCGACCCGGCTCAACTGGCCCCGCAGCTGAAGCAGGAGCTGGCCGACAAACACCGCTTCCGCAGCCTCTACCTGATGGACCCGAACGGATCGGTCGTCAGCGCCGCGGGACGGGAGCCGCTCCGCAAGGAGCCGCTGCGCGGTGAGACCGGCATCGAGCTGGACGGCGCAACCGCGCGCGTGCCGCTGGTGTACGCCTTCCGGGTGGCTCCCAACGGCGTCGCGACCGTCGGCGAGTTCGACATCGACTACCTGTTGGAGATGATCCGGGCGGTGGACGGGCAGGTACGGGTCGTCGACGAGGACCTGCGCACCGTCTTCGACTCCAACGGCTTCCGCGCCTTCCAGCAGTTGGAGGGCACCGCCCGGGTGGCCGCCTCCGAGGCGCTGAAGGGCGGCACCGTGGGTATGGCGAAGACGCCGGACGGCCGGCCCGCGCTGATCGCCGCCGCCGGGCTGAACAAGCCGAACACCGTCGCTCCGCTGAAGTGGTCGCTGGTGGTGGAGCAGGACCTGGCCGGGCTGCGGCTGCCGGAGAGCGACGGCCGGCGGTGGACGCTGCTCGTGGCCGGTGCCACGACGGGCGTGGTGCTGCTGACCCAGACGTGGCAGTACTTCGTCTTCGCGCGGCCACTGCGCCGCCTCGCCGTGCAGGCCGACCGGATCAGCGACGGGGACGTGGAGGAGTCGATCTCGCCGCAACGCCACGACGACATCGGGGCGTTGGCGATGTGCCTGGAGGTCTGCCGCCAGGTCCGGCACACCGGCTCCAGTCGGCTGGGCGGTGCGAGCCGGCTGCGCGGCACGGAGGAGGACCGCACCGTCGTGCTGCCCGAGGTCCCGCCGCAGCCCGAAGCCGGTCGGGCCACTCTCTGGTACAGCGAGAGCGCCGACGACACCCGCGCCGACGACCGAGACGAAAGGAGCTGACGTGGTATACCTCTACGTCGTTTTCGTCCTCTGCTGTGTGGCCCTGTTCGGCGCGGGGATGGTCGAGCAGCGTAACCACTATCGCAACCTGAACATGATTCCGGACCGGGTGCTGGTCAACGGCATCCGGGGCAAGAGTTCGATCACCCGGCTCTGTGCCGGCGCGTTGCGCGGCGGTGGGCGCGTGGTGGTGGCCAAGACCACCGGCACGGCGGCCCGGTTCATCTTTCCGGACGCCAGCGAGGAGCCGGTGCACCGCAAGTTCGGCATCGCCAACGTGGTCGAGCAGATCGGCATCGTGCGGCGGGCCTCCGTCTACCACCCGGACGCTCTGGTCATGGAGTGCATGGCGGTGATGCCGGCGCTGCAGGAGGTCAATCAGAGCAAGCTGATCCGGTCGAACATCGGGGTGCTGTGCAACGTGCGCGAGGACCATCTCGCCGAGATGGGGCCGACCCTGGACGACGTCGCCCGGTCGCTGAGCCGGTCCATGCCGGTGGGCGGCACCTGCATCACCGCCGAGCGGGAACGGCTCGCGATCCTGCAGGAGGAGGCCGACCGGCGGGACTGTCGCCTGATCGCGGTCGACCCAGAATCGGTCAGCGACCACGAGATGAACGGTTTCGGCTGGATCACCTTCAAGGAGAACGTCGCGATCGCGCTGGCCGTCGCCGGGGAACTGGGCGTCGACCGGCAGAGCGCGCTGCGGGGCATGTGGGAGGCGCCGCCCGACCCGGGCGTGCTCTCCGTGGCCCGGGTGATGCACGGCGACAAGCGGTTCCGGTTCGCGAACATCTTCGCCGCCAACGACCCCGAGTCGACCTTCATGAACATCCAGCAACTGGAGGACCAGCAGCTCATCACCCGTCCGCTGACAATGGTGATCAATTGCCGACCCGACCGGATCGAGCGCAACGGGCAGATGGGCGAGCTGAGCGGCCGGGTGCGACCGGAGACCATCGTCCTGATCGGAGAGGTCACCAAGAGTGCCCGCACGACCGTGCCCGGGGACCTTCAGGACCGGGTGGTCGACCTCGGCGGCAAACCGGACCCGGACAGCCTGCTGCAGGGCGTGACCGCAGCGACCCCGGACGACTCCTCGATCGTCGCCGTCGGGAACATCCACGGGCAGGGTGAGGTGCTGGTCCACCAGCTGGCGACACTGCCGGGCTGGACCTGCGAGGACGGCTCTCCCTCCGCCTCCACCCTTCGTACGTCCACCGGAGAAGGGAGCCACTGATGACGTTCGGCGGAGAACTCAGCGCCCAGCTGGCCACGGCGAGCCTCGGCATCGGGCTGGTGTTCGCCCTGCTGTGTTACCTGACCACCAACCTCTCGCCCGGCGGCATGATCACCCCGGGCTGGATCGCGTTGACCCTCATCGAGGACCAGCTCCAGTCGGTGATCGTGGTCGGGGTCACCATCGTCACCTTCCTCATCGCCCGGGTGATGCACCGCGTGATCATCCTTTACGGAAAGCGGCTGTTCGCCGCGATCGTGCTGGTCAGCGTCCTGTTGCAGCTGACCATGTTCGTGCTGGTCCAGCGCGACCTGCCACTGCTGTTCGCCCACCAGACGCTGGGCTTCGTGATTCCCGGGCTGATCGCCTACCAGCTCGTGCGCCAGCCGCCCAGGGCGACCATTCTGGCGACCGTCATCGTGACGGCGATCACGTTCGGCATCACGTACAGCGGCGTTGTCGCGGGCTTCGTGCCGGTGACCTGACCCTTCCGTCCGCCTCGCAAACGTCATCGAAAGGAGAAGCAGGAATGAGCTACCGCAGGTACCTCCGCAGGCCGGCCGTGTCGAGCGTCATCGGGCTCGTCCTGCTGATCACCGCGAGCATGCTCACCTACCTGGTGGCCCGGCCGTCGCCGGCCGACGAACGCGAGCTGACCCTGGGCCTGGCGAAGGCGACCGAGGGCCAGGCGGCCGGCGCGTCGGGCTACCACTACCAGCGGTCGTCCGAACCGGACCGTACGGAGATCATGGACTCGTCGGGGGAGCCGGTCGCGGTGATGACCGACGGGGCGCGGACCGCGCACATCTACGGTCCGTCCCGGACGTTCGAGGAGCCGAGCTTCACGGACGCGAAGGTCGAGACCGACATGTGGGTCCGGCTCGCACCGCAGCCGTGGCGGGCCGGCGCCGAACAGGAGCAGTGGTTCATCGACTGGTTCGCCGCGGCCCGCCGGGACCGCTCGCCGGACGTGCTGGCGATCTCCTTCGAGTACGTCGACGGGGCCCCGGTGAAGCGGGACAACCAGGGACAGCAGTATTCCGGCGACGCCTCGTTCGGACCGCCGGACCCGGCGGACCCCGACGGCCGCCAGGAGCGCTCCGACTTCTACGACTACCTGGGTCTGCCCTGGTCGTTCCCGGACGGCAAGGCGGTGGTGCCCGAGTCGCAGCGCAAGCTGGCCCTGGACTGCTCCGGCTACCTGCGGATGGTCTACGGTCACCGGCTCGGATATCCGCTGCGCGGTACCAACACCCCGGGCGAGGGTCTTCCGCGCCGGGCGTACGCCATGGCGGAGCTTGGCCCCGGTGTCCAGCTGATGCCCAACTCGGGCCAGCGGGCCCGCGGAATCGACAAGCTGCTCCCGGGTGACCTGGTCTTCTTCAACGCCCAGCCGATACCGAACCGCCAGATCGACCACTCCGGCATCTACCTCGGCATCGACGACGGCGGGCACCACCGGTTCATCTCCAGCCGGTCCCAGACCGACGGTCCCACCATGGGTGATTTTTCCGGTGCACCGCTGCTGGACGGGGTCGGCTACTGGCCGGACCGGTGGCTCACCGCCCGCCGGATCTGATCGACCCACCGGCGGGTCTGCCGCTGCCCAGGGTCCTCAGAGCACCTGGGACAGGAAGCGGCGCAGCCGGGGGTGCTCCGGCGCCTCGAAGAGCGCGGCCGGCTCCCCGGCCGCCAGCACCACCCCGTGGTCCATGAACGCGACGGTGTCGGCGACCTCGCGGGCGAAGCCCATCTCGTGGGTGACCACCACCATGGTCATGCCGCCGGCGGACAGGTCGGCCATCACCGCGAGGACGCCCTTGACCAGTTCCGGGTCGAGCGCCGAGGTGGCCTCGTCGAAGAGCATCACCTGCGGTTGCAGCGCCAGCGCCCGGGCGATGGCCACCCGCTGCTGCTGCCCGCCGGACAGGTGCGCCGGTCGGGAGTCCGCCTTGCCGGCCAGCCCGACCAGCTCCAACTGGGCGCGGGCGACGGCGGTGGCCTCGTCCTCGGCGAGCTTCCTGATCCGGCGCAGCGCCAGGGTGATGTTGCGCAGCACGCTCATGTGCGGGAAGAGGTTGAACTGCTGGAAGACCATGCCGACCCGCTGGCGCAGCGCGTCCGGGTCGTCGCGCAGCACGCTGCGCCCGTCGAGCAGCACGTCACCCCGGTCCGGCTCGATCAGCCGGTTGATGGTGCGCAGGAGGGTGGACTTGCCCGAGCCGGACGGGCCGATCACGCAGGCGGTGCCGCCGCGCCCGACGTCCAGGTCGGCGCCGCGCAGCACCCGGTTGGCGCCGAAGGCGAGGTGGACGTCCCGGACGGCGAGGCTGACCGAGGTGGTGGTGTCGGTGCCGGTCATCGGTGGTCCTTCCCGGTCGGAGTCTGCGGGGGCAGGGCGGTCTCGCCGGCCAGGGCCAGCCCGCCGTCGTCGTCGGGGTCGACGGTCACCGACCGTCCCTGGCGCAGCCGCCGGTCGATCCAGTTGACCGCGTGGGTCAGCGGCACGGTCAACGCGAGGTAGAACAGGCCGGCCAGCAGCAGCGCCGACTCGTTGCCGGTGGTGGCGGCGTAGTCCTGGCCGATCCGGAACAGTTCCCGCTGGCTGGCCACCAGGCCGAGGAAGTAGACCAGGCTGGAGTCCTTGATCAGCGCGATCAGCTGGTTGACCCAGGCCGGCAGGACCCGGCGTACCCCCTGCGGGATGATCACCAACCGCATCGCCTCGCCCCAGGAGAAGCCGAGCGCCCGGGCCCCCTCCAGCTGCGCGGCCTCGACGCTCTGGATGCCGGAGCGGAAGATCTCCCCGATGTACGCGCCGGCGATCAGCGACAGCGCCAGGATGCCCAACGGGTACGGGTTCGGCCCCCAGAGCTCCATGCCGAGCGGCGCCAGGCCGACACCGATGAGCAGGATGGTCGCCGCGGCCGGCAGGCCGCGGAAGACGTCCGTGTAGACCCGCGCCGGCCACCGCAACCATCGGGTACGTGAGATGCCGGCGATGGCCAGCAGCATGCCGAGGATCGAGCCGAGCAGGGCGGCGGAGATCGCCAGGATCAGCGTGTTGGGCAGCCCGACGGTCAGCATCTCGGGCAGCGCCTCGCGCATCGAGTCCCCGTCGAAGAAGGTCTCCCAGAGGGTGCTCAAGGTGTCCATCGGTCTCGTCCCCGTCCCCCCTGCTCGCTCGTCATCCGTACCGTCAGGAGGTGGTCGACGCCGACGCCGCCGGCACCGCGACGGTGCCGCTGCCGGGCTTGAAGTCGGCCGGGATCGGCCGGCCCGGGTAGTACTGCGCCTGGAGTCGGGTCCAGGTGCCGTCGGCGATGACCTCGTCGAGGCCCTTGTTCAGCGCCTCGCGCAGCTTGTCGTTGCCCTTGGCGAACGCGTACGCCGTGGGGGCGGGGCTGAGCTGCTTGGCCGCCACGCTGATCTTGCCGTTGCTGTCCGCCGCCGACTTCTCGCCGATCTCGGCGGGGGCGATCCAGGCGTCGGCGGTGCCGGCCTTGAGCTGGTTGATCGCGCCGTTGTAGTCGGGTACCCGGACCGGGTCGAGGTTCCGGCCGGTGGCGTAGTCGTCCTGCACCGTGCCCTGCACGACGACGACCCGCTTGCCGGCGAGCTGGTCGAAGCCGGTGATCGGGGAACCGGCGGGCACGTCGAGGCCGAAGTAGCCGAAGTCGTAGCCGTTTCCGAAGTCGACGGTCTTCTTGCGCGCCTCGGTGATGGTGATCGAGGAGCTGCCGATGTCGAACTTGCGGTTGTTGACCTGGGACAGCAGCGCGGAGAAGTCGGTCCCGATGAACTCCACCTTCAGGCCGACCTTCGCCGCGGCCGCGGTGAGCAGGTCGTTGTCGAAGCCGGTGAACGTGCCGTCCTTCAGGTACACGTTCGGCGGCGCGTCGGTCAGCGTGCCGGCGCGCAGCACGCCCGGCTGGAGCAGGCCGTACGGGTTGTCGGCGGCCTCGGACGAGTCGTCGCCGCAGGCGGTCAGCGCGGTGGCGGCGAGGACGGCGGCGGCGCCGAGCGCGGCCACCTTGGACAGAGCGGGAAGGAATCGCACAGGTGTCTCCGGGTTGATCGGTCGGCGGGCACACGGGCGCGCCGGGAGACGGCGTGCCGGACCGGCACGCCGCTGCGGTGGTACGAGGAAGGGGTCGTCGACTACGCGGTCGGGCGGCGACAGCCGTCGCTGCAGACCCGCATCAGGTCGACGTGTCGCCGCTTGACCAGCATCAGGCCGGCAGCCGGCGCGTCGGACGGGGCCGCGGGTACGGCGCCGCCGACGGGCCGGGCGAAAAGATCAGCAGACATGGTTCTCCTGGGTCGGTGCTGACCTGGGAACCAGGCCACGCTTGCACCGGTGCCACACCGGTGCCTGGTCCTCACCCGGAGCACCCCACCGTGGAGGAGGGTTGCCGGCCAGCAAGCCGGGGCTTGACGCTGGCGCTCATGACCTGCCGAGAAGGCTAGCAGCCGGGCCGGGCCGATCGTCCAGCCGTTATGACGGCCCTCACGTCGGCCCCTTACCGCCGGCCAGCGTCACCAGGCGCCGGGGGTGGTCGGGTGCGACGTCGTCGACGACGCCCTGGGCCACCGCGCCGGAATTGGCCGGCGCGAACCCGGCCGACCGGTGCCAGGGTCGGGGGACCGGGCCGGCTCCGTCGGGATGACGTTGCACCCAGGGCTGCCGCTCCACCGGCACCGTGGACCGCCACCGACCGCCGAGGAGGGCGCTGCGATGACCGATCCGCTGCGGGACGCCGACGGGGACGAGGCGCTGCGCCGGGTGTACGAGGCGGCCGGGCCGTACCTGTCGTCGTTGGCGGACCGGCCGGTGCACGACCCGGACAGCCAGGCGCTGCTCGGCCAGCTCTGGGAGCCGGCCGACGGCGGCGCGCTGCCCGAGCGCGCGGGCGCGGCCGCCGCGCCGGAGCGGTTGCTGCGGGGCGGGACGGCCGCGGCCACCCCCTGGTGGGGCGAGCGGCACGGCGTCGACGGCGCCGCGGGCGGGCTGGCCGGGCGGCCCCGGC
>NZ_JAGPYL010000293.1:0-491 GCF_018070095.1 Micromonospora sp. U56 | reverse complement strand
GAGGTCTCCGTGCTGATGGTCTTCTTCGTCGATGAACCATCTACCGGAGACCTCACTATTTATCGGTCACCGCCACGCCGAAACTTCCTCACTCCTGCACCCGCAGCCGACTTCGACACAGGCCCTAACGGCCCGCTGCATTGCAGCAAGCGAGCACAGCGGCCAACCGTTGCGACCACGGCAGCAGTGGCGAGGACGGAGGCTTCGCAGGCAGTCGGCCTGCGCAAAACAATTAAGCACCGTCTTAGGAAACCGATGCTCTATCCCCTGAGCTACGAGGGCGCGAGGGCATAGCTTACCTGCCAGCGGATACCAGCGAGTACCTAGGAGTGCCCTCCCGTGCCCACCGGTGGCGGCTGCCGTTGCCCTGGGTGTCAGGGTTGGGTGAGTCCAGTGGTTCAGAGCAAGTAGCCCTCCCGGGGCGAGGATGGATCTTCCTTCGATGACGATTCCCAGCACAGATATGTCCGTCAGGCACGATGGGGTCATGG
>NZ_JAGPYL010000292.1:0-501 GCF_018070095.1 Micromonospora sp. U56 | reverse complement strand
CGGTGCCCCAACCGCTGGACGGGCGCTGCTGGAACAGGCCCTGCGAGTCGTGGTCGTTACGGGCACCCAGGTGACCCAGGTTCTCCAGCTTCGACTCCTGCAGGGCGGTCGCGATGGCCACCACGGCGGCCCGCTCGTCCATGCCCGACTTCTTCGTCGCCGCGATGATCGCCTTCACGCTCGCGGTCTGCTCGTCGCCCAGGTCGATGCGCGACTGCTTGCCCTGCACACCGTGCGGGATCAGCTTGTCCACACCGGGCTTGTCGGCCTGCACCACGGCAACGGCCTTGGCGTCCATGGCCGGGGTGGCGTGGGCCTCGGTGACGGGGCCGGCGAAGACGCCACCGGCGAAGGCCAGACCAGCAATACCCAGAACGCTCTTACGCAGAATGGTGGTGTTCATGGGGGAAGCTCCTTCAGGGGGTTGACGCCGCCGGTCGACCGGGGGATCGACATGACAGGCGGCGTAAGCACCACGAGCAGGCGCTCACACATACAAGG
>NZ_JAGPYL010000291.1:0-555 GCF_018070095.1 Micromonospora sp. U56 | reverse complement strand
GTCGTCGGCGGGCGTTGATGCCGGTGCGCTGGTATCACGGCACCTTCACCCTCCAGGGCCGTCGGGTCCGCCTTCCCACGGCCAGGGGCACGTCGCCGTTGTGGGTCAGGCTGGCGCGGGCGGTGCCGTACCCGGTCGAGCAGGTCCGCTCGGTCACCCTGCTGTGCGAGGGCGGCCGGCTGTTCCTGGACGTGAGCGCCGAGGTGCCGGTGGCGACCTACCCGGCGGGTGAAGGGCCGGATCCGGGCCGGGTCGCCGGGGTGGATCTCGGTGTGATTCACCCGTACGCGGTGGCCGGCCCGGACGGTGAGGGGCTGTTGGTGTCGGGGCGGGCTGTGCGCGCCGAGCACCGCATGCACCTGGCCGACAGCAAGGCCCGCCGCCGCGCCGTGGCCCGCAGGGCACCGAAGCCGGGTCAGCGGGGGTCGCGGCGGTGGCGCCAGCACCGACGCCGCGCCCGCCTGGTGGAGGGCCGGCACCGGCGTAGGGTCCGTCAGGCCCAGCACGAAGCCGCCGCCACGGTCGTGTCCTGGGCGGTGCGGCGGCGGGTGGGTG
>NZ_JAGPYL010000290.1:0-563 GCF_018070095.1 Micromonospora sp. U56 | reverse complement strand
GCGGGGACTCATCGAAGACTGCCGGGGTCAACTCGGAGGAAGGTGGGGATGACGTCAAGTCATCATGCCCCTTATGTCCAGGGCTTCACGCATGCTACAATGGCCGGTACAATGGGCTGCGATACCGCGAGGTGGAGCGAATCCCAAAAAGCCGGTCTCAGTTCGGATCGGGGTCTGCAACTCGACCCCGTGAAGTCGGAGTCGCTAGTAATCGCAGATCAGCAACGCTGCGGTGAATACGTTCCCGGGCCTTGTACACACCGCCCGTCACGTCACGAAAGTCGGCAACACCCGAAGCCGGTGGCCCAACCCCTTGTGGGAGGGAGCCGTCGAAGGTGGGGCTGGCGATTGGGACGAAGTCGTAACAAGGTAGCCGTACCGGAAGGTGCGGCTGGATCACCTCCTTTCTAAGGAGCACCTTCACCCGAAAGGGTGTAAGGAGCCCGCGGCCCGCGAATGTCGGGTCGGGGTGCTCAATGGCGGAGACACTGGCGAGTCTGGTCCTGGCAACGGCCGGGTTCCTCCTAGTACAGCCACTTCGGTGGTGGGAACGGGGTCCTGGT
>NZ_JAGPYL010000289.1:0-582 GCF_018070095.1 Micromonospora sp. U56 | reverse complement strand
CCTCGAGGTCGACGCGGCCGAAGTTGGCGATGGCGCCGCCGTTGCCCTCGGCGTTGTTGCGGGTCAGCGTGACCTTCTTCAGGTGCGCGCTACCGCCCCGCTCGACCAGCAACGCACCACCGTCGGCCTCGAGGTCCTTGTCGTCCTTGCCGTTCTTGTCGTCCTTGCCGTTCTTGTCGTCCTTGTCGTCCTTGCCGTCCTTGCCCCACGGCCCGCCCTGCATGCCTTGGGCTCCCTGCGCGCTCTGGGCATCCTGGGCTCCCTGCCCGCCCTGCGCAGCCGGGGCACCCTGCGGGCCACCCGGGCCCTGCGGGCCACCGGGAGCCGCAGCGGCGGCCGGAGCCGCAGCGGCGGCCGGAGCCGGGGCGGCGGCCGGAGCCGGGCCGCCCGGCACCTGGGGTCCACCCGGTCCGCCCGGTCCACCCGGTCCGCCCGGGCCACCGGGTCCGCCCGGTCCGCCGGGGCCCTGGTCGCCGCCGTACTTGAACTCGGAGGCGTTGCCGCCCTTGAGCGTGAGGTCCTTCAGGGTCAGGTCGCCGCCGTCGGCGACCCGGAACAGCCGGAACGTCTGCTCGGAGTCCC
>NZ_JAGPYL010000288.1:0-601 GCF_018070095.1 Micromonospora sp. U56 | reverse complement strand
ACACCGTCAACACGATGGTGGACCAGCTCTCCTCGTTCGCCGACGAGGTGACCCGGGTGGCCCGCGATGTGGGTACCGAGGGCAAGTTGGGTGGTCAGGCGCAGGTCAAGGGCGTCCTGGGTACGTGGCGGGACCTGACCGACAACGTGAACTCGATGGCGTCGAACCTGACGTCGCAGGTGCGCAACATCGCCTCGGTCACCACGGCGGTGGCCAAGGGTGACCTGTCGCAGAAGATCACGGTGGACGCCCGGGGCGAGATCCTGGAGCTGAAGTCGACGGTGAACACGATGGTGGACCAGCTGTCGTCGTTCGCCGACGAGGTGACCCGGGTGGCCCGTGAGGTGGGCACCGAGGGCAAGCTGGGCGGCCAGGCCCAGGTGCGCGGCGTGGCCGGCACCTGGCGGGACCTGACCGACAACGTGAACTCGATGGCGTCGAACCTGACCGCCCAGGTGCGCAACATCGCCTCGGTCACCACGGCGGTGGCGAAGGGTGACCTGTCGCAGAAGATCACCGTGGACGCGCAGGGCGAGATCCTGGAGCTGAAGTCCACGGTGAACACGATGGTGGACCAGCTCTCCTCGTTCGCCGACGAGGT
>NZ_JAGPYL010000030.1:0-55593 GCF_018070095.1 Micromonospora sp. U56 | reverse complement strand
GGGTGGGGGTGGGGTCAGAAGCGGGCGGGTTCGCGGTAGACGCCCCACTCGGCGCGCAGCGCGTCGCAGATCTCGCCGAGGGTGGCCTCGGCGCGGACGGCGTCCAGCATGGCCGGGATCATGTTCTCGCCGGTGCGGCCGACCTCGACCATCCGGGCGACGGCGGCCTTGACGGCGGCGTCGTCCCGGGCGGCCTTGCGCTCGGCGAGCACCCGGCGCTGCTCCAGCTCCACCTCGTGCGAGATGCGCAGGATCTCCAGCTCCTTGGCGACCGTGCCGGTGTGGCAGTTGACGCCGACGATCCGCTTGTCGCCCTTCTCCAGCGCCTGCTGGTAGACGAAGGCCGACTCGGCGATGTGACCGGTGAACCAGCCGTCCTCGATGCCGCGCAGGATGCCGGAGGTCATCGGGCCGATCTGGTGCGGGCCCTCGCCGCCGAGCTGCCGGATCCGGGCGAAGATCTCCTCCGCCTCGGCCTCGATCTTGTCGGTGAGCGCCTCGACGTACCAGGAGCCGCCGAGCGGGTCGGCGACGTTGACCACGCCGGTCTCCTCCATCAGCACCTGCTGGGTACGCAGGGCGATCTCGGCGGACTCGTCGGTGGGCAGGGCCAGGGTCTCGTCGAGGGCGTTGGTGTGCAGCGAGTTGGTCCCGCCGAGCACCGCGGCAAGCGCCTCCACGGCGGTCCGTACCACGTTGTTGACCGGCTGCTGGGCGGTCAGCGACACCCCGGCGGTCTGGGTGTGGAACCGCAGCCAGAGCGCCTTCTCGCTGGTCGCGCCGTAGACGTCGCGCAGCCAGCGGGCCCAGATCCGGCGGGCGGCGCGGAACTTGGCGATCTCCTCGAAGAAGTCGACGTGCGAGTCGAAGAAGAAGCTCAGGCCCGGGGCGAAGACGTTGACGTCCAGCCCGCGGCTGAGCCCCAGCTCGACGTAGCCGAACCCGTCGGCCAGGGTGTACGCCAACTCCTGCGCGGCGGTCGCCCCGGCCTCGCGGATGTGGTAGCCGGAGACCGAGAGGGGCTTGTACCGCGGGATCTCCCGGGCGCAGTACTCCATCAGGTCGCCGATCAGGCGCAGGTGCGGCTCGGGGTCGAAGAGCCACTCCTTCTGCGCGATGTACTCCTTGAAGATGTCCGTCTGCAGCGTCCCGTCCAGCTTGGACAGGTCGACGCCCTGCCGCTCGGCGGCGACCAGGTACATGCAGAAGACCGGCACGGCCGGGCCGGAGATGGTCATCGAGGTGGTGACGCCGGCCAGGTCGATGCCGTCGAAGAGCGTCTCCATGTCGGCGGCGGTGTCCACCGCGACGCCGCAGTGGCCGACCTCGCCGAGCGACTGCGGGTCGTCGGAGTCGCGCCCCATCAGGGTCGGCATGTCGAAGGCGACGGAGAGCCCGCCGCCGCCGGCGCCCAGGATCATCTTGTAGCGCTCGTTGGTCTGCTGGGCGTTGCCGAACCCGGCGAACTGCCGGATCGTCCAGGTGCGCCCCCGGTAACCGGTCGGGTAGAGCCCCCGGGTGTACGGGAACTCGCCCGGCCAGCCGATCCGGTCGAAGCCCGGGTACGCGGTGCCCTCCGGCGGGCCGTAGACCGGGTCGACGGTCATCCCGGACAGCGTGGTGAAGTCGGCGTCCCGCTTTCGCGCGGCGTCGTAGCGGGCCTGCCAGCGTGCCCGTCCGGCTGCGATCTCGTCGGCGTTCATCCGCGGGGCTCCTCCTCGAGTCCTCGACTGAAGACCGAGTGTAGAACGGAGTCCTGAACGATCGCTAAGGAAGTTCGTACCGGTCGGTAACCTTATCCGGCCGGGGCGTCGAGCGCGACGTCGTCCACCCGGATGTTGATCTCGTCGGCGCGCAGCCCGTACGCCTCGACCGCCGCCGTCACCGCCGCCCGCACCGCGTCGGTCACCTGCGGCACCGGGTGCCCGGCGGAGATCACCAGCACCAGGTTGACCACCGCCCCGCCGTCGGTCACGTGTGCCGAGCAGCCCCGCCGCGCGTCGCCGACCTGGTCCAGGCCGACCCGGTCGAGCACGGCGTTGAAGAACCGGGCGACGTCGCCCCCGAGCTCGGCCACCCCGGGCACGGACCGGGCGGCGGCCACCGCGATCTTCTCCACCACCTCGTCGGAGACGTGCGTCGTCCCGCCCGCCACCGCGTCCGGAGTCACCGACAGCTCCTGCGTCGCCTCGTCAGCCATGATCCACCCGCCCACTCGTCCAGCCCCACGCTCGCCATGTGGCGGTGCGAGCGTACTAGGCGGGCTGGTCCGCAGTGGACCGGTCAGGAGCCGAGCTGGGCCAGCAGCTCGTCCGCGGCGGCGTACGGGTCGAGGGCGCCCTCGGCCACCTTCGCGGCGAGCGTCGACAGCTCCGTACCGTCGCGCAGTGAACCGATCCGGGCGCGGAGCGCGCCGAGCGCGATCGCCTCGATCTCGGCGGCGGCCCGCGTCTCCCGGCGGCGGCGCAGCTCGTCGTGCTGCTCCAGCCAGCCGCGGTGCTTGTCGATGGCGGCGGCGATGTCGTCGATCCCCTCGGCCCGTGCGGCGATCGCGCGGACCACCTGCGGACGCCACTCGCCGGGCCCGCGCTCACCGAGGGCGATCATGCCCTGGATGTCGCGGACCGTCGCGTCGGCGCCGTCCCGGTCGGCCTTGTTGACCACGAAGACGTCGGCGATCTCCAGGATGCCGGCCTTGACCGCCTGGATCGCGTCGCCCATGCCGGGGGCCAGCAGGACCAGGGTGGTGTCGGCGAGCGAGGCCACCTCGACCTCGGCCTGGCCGACGCCGACGGTCTCCACCAGCACCACGTCGCAGCCGGCGCCCTCGAGCACCCGCACCGCCTGCGGGGTGGCCGCGGACAACCCGCCGAGGTGGCCCCGGCTGGACATCGAGCGGATGTAGACCCCGGGGTCGGTGGCGTGGTCCTGCATCCGGACCCGGTCGCCGAGGATCGCGCCGCCGGTGAACGGGCTGGACGGGTCGATCGCCAGCACACCGACCCGGTGACCGCGCGCCCGCAGCGCCCGCACCAGCTCGTTGGTGGTGGTCGACTTGCCCACCCCGGGCGAGCCGGTCAGGCCCACCACCTGGGCCTGACCGGCGTACGGCGCGAGGGCCGCCGCCACCTGCGGCAGCACCTCGTCACCGGACTCGACCAGGGTGATCAGCCGGGCCACCGCGCGGGGGTCACCCGCGCGGGCCCGCTCCACCAGCATCGGTACGTCCCGGCTGCGGCGCACCGGCCCGGTGGCCGTCGCCGGGACGTGATCGACGGCGTCGCTCACTGTGGTCCCTTTGTTCACGGCTGCGAAGCTCGCAGCACCGACTCGCTCCGCGCGCTCACTGCTGGCTCTCGGCCCCAGCCGGCACGTGGATGATCAGTGCGTCACCCTGACCGCCACCGCCGCAGAGCGCGGCCGCGCCGGTGCCGCCGCCCCGGCGCTTGAGCTCTAGCGCGAGGGTGAGCACCAGCCGGGCGCCGGACATGCCGATCGGGTGGCCCAGCGCGATCGCGCCGCCGTTGACGTTGACCTTGTCCGGGCTGACCCCGAGGTCGCGGGCCGACTGGATGCCGACCTGGGCGAACGCCTCGTTGATCTCGATCAGGTCCAGGTCGGAGACGCTCAGCCCGCCCTTCTTGAGGGCGTGCTGGATGGCGTTGGACGGCTGCGAGTGCAGCGAGTTGTCCGGCCCCGCGACGTTGCCGTGCGCGCCGATCTCGGCCAGCCAGGTCAGCCCCAGCTCCTTGGCCTTGGCCTTGCTCATCACGACCACGGCGGCGGCGCCGTCGGAGATCGGCGAGGAGCTGCCGGCGGTGATGGTGCCGTCCCTGGTGAACGCCGGGCGCAGCTTCGCCAGCGACTCGGCCGTGGTGTCGGGACGGATGCCCTCGTCCTCGCTGATCACCAGCGGCTCACCCCTGCGCTGCGGGATGACCACCGGGGCGATCTCGTCGGCGAAGTAGCCGTTCTTCTGCGCGGCGGCGGCCCGCTGGTGGCTGGTCGCGGCGAACGCGTCCTGTTCCTCGCGGGTGATGCCGTGCCGCACGCCGTGCTTCTCGGTGGACTCGCCCATCGCGCAGCAGTCCCAGGCGTCGGTCAGCCCGTCGAGCGCCATGTGGTCCTTGATCGTGACGTCGCCGTACTTGTAGCCCGAGCGCTGGCCGAGCAGCAGGTGCGGGGCGTTGGTCATCGACTCCATGCCGCCGGCCACCACGATGTCGAACTCACCGGCCCGGATGAGCTGGTCGGCCAGGGCGATCGCGTCCAGGCCGCTGAGGCAGACCTTGTTGATGGTCAGCGCCGGCACGGACATCGGGATGCCGGCCTCGACCGCCGCCTGCCGGGCCGGGATCTGCCCGGCGCCGGCCTGGAGCACCTGCCCCATGATCACGTACTGCACCTGGTCCGGAGCGACGCCGGCGCGCTCCAACGCCGCCTTGATCGCGACGCCGCCGAGCTTCGTCGCCGGGAGATCCTTGAGGTTGCCCAGCAGGCGCCCCATGGGGGTCCGCGCGCCGCTGATGATCACCGAAGCCATTGCCTGCCTCCGAGGGGGTGCCGACCTGTACGCCTTAACGATTGTTCGGTCAGACTAGCGCCATGGCTGAGAACTCCCCCGTCGAGCCCGCTGCCGACTATGTCACAGACATCGGCCTGCGCCGCATCGACCACGTCGGGGTCGCGGTCGCCGACCTCGACGCCGCGATCGACTTCTACCAGCGCACCTTCGGCATGCGCTGCGTGCACGTCGAGACCAACACCGAGCAGGGCGTACGCGAGGCGATGCTCGCCGTCGGCCCGACCACCGAGGGCGGCTGCGTGCAGCTGCTCGCCCCGCTGACCCCGGAGTCGACCATCGCGAAGTTCCTGGACCGCAACGGGCCGGGCGTGCAGCAGGTGGCGTACACGGTGGTCGACATCGACGCCGCCTGCGCCGCGCTGCGCGAGCGGGGCGTACGGCTGCTCTACGAGAAGCCGAAGCGCGGCACCGCCGACTCCCGGATCAACTTCGTGCACCCCAAGGACGCCGGCGGCGTCCTGGTCGAGCTGGTCGAACCGGCCGCCGACGCCCACTGACCCCCGCCCGCCTGTTCCGCCGTTTGCGGCGGGTCGCGGTGTCCCCGTCGCCGGACACCGCGACCCGCCGCGAACGCCGGCGGACCCCGCCGGCCGGCCCCCGCAACGCGGCGGAGCGCACGGGTGCGCGGTACGGGTGCGGCGCGGACACCTCCACGCACCGGCCAATGCAGTTTTTCACACAGGACTTCCGGCCCTAGCTACCGTTCAGTAACGTCCCGGCCCAACAAGGAGCGCGACCGGTGCCGGATGTGTCGATTGCCGACATGGCGGTCGGTCGCACCGGCGCCGACGATGGCAGCACCCCCTGCCCCCGGCGTGGGTGCGGACGAACGGGAGGTCACCGTGCAGGACATCCTCGAAGCGATCATGGCGGCGGAAGGCTCCGACCGGCCGGAGCGCGAACTCGCCGGTCTCGCCGGACTGCCGGTACCGGAGACCTACCGCGGCATGGTCGTCCGGGCCGAGGACACCCGGATGTTCGACGGGATGGCCACCCGCGACAAGGACCCGCGCAAGGCCCTGCACCTGCAGGAGGTGCCCACCCCGGAGCTCGCCCCGGGCGAGGCCCTGGTCGCGGTGATGGCCAGCGCCATCAACTACAACACGGTCTGGACCAGCATCTTCGAGCCGCTGCCGACCTTCAAGTTCCTCCAGCGCTACGGCCGGCTCTCCGAGCTGACCCGCCGGCACGACCTGCCGTACCACGTGGTGGGTTCGGACGCGGCGGGCGTGGTGCTGCGCACCGGTCCCGGCGTGACCAAGTGGAAGGCCGGCGACGAGGTCGTCGCGCACTGCCTCTCGGTGGAGCTGGAGGACGCGGCCGGCCACGACGACACCATGCTCGACCCGCAGCAGCGGATCTGGGGCTTCGAGACCAACTTCGGCGGCCTGGCCGAGCTGTGCGTGGTCAAGGCCAACCAGCTGATGCCCAAGCCGCGCCACCTGAGCTGGGAGGAGGCGGCCAGCCCCGGGCTGGTCAACTCGACCGCGTACCGGCAGCTGGTCTCGCACCACGGCGCCAACATGAAGCAGGGCGACGTGGTGCTGATCTGGGGCGCCTCGGGCGGCCTGGGCGGCTACGCCACCCAGATGGCGCTCAACGGCGGCGCGATCCCGGTCTGCGTGGTCTCGTCGCCGGAGAAGGCCGAGCTGTGCCGGAAGATGGGCGCCGAGCTGGTGATCGACCGCACCGCCGAGGGCTTCCGGTTCTGGAAGGACGAGCAGACCCAGGACCAGGACGAGTGGCGCCGCTTCGGCGAGCGGATCCGCGAACTGACCGGCGGCGAGGACCCGGACATCGTCTTCGAGCACCCCGGCCGGGAGACCTTCGGCGCCAGCGTCTACGTGGCCAAGAAGGGCGGCACCATCGTCACCTGCGCCTCCACCAGCGGCTACCAGCACCAGTACGACAACCGTTACCTGTGGATGCACCTCAAGCGGATCGTCGGCAGCCACTTCGCCAACTACCGCGAGGCGTGGGAGGCGAACCGGCTGGTGTCCCTCGGCCTGATCCACCCGACGGTGTCGCGGACGTACCCGTTGGAGCAGACCGGCCAGGCGGCGTACGAGGTGCACCGCAACGCCCACCAGGGCAAGGTCGGCGTGCGCTGCCTCGCCCCCACCGACGGGCTGGGCGTCCGGGACACCGCGCTGCGCTCCCGGCACGAGGACGCGATCAACCGGTTCCGCGGCCACTGAGCCGTCCGGGTGATGCCGGCATGCCCATTGCGGTGAGGCGGCCATTGCCTTTCCACATGGGCGGCGCACCCCCATTCGAGTGACGACGGACAAAGGGCCGCGGGCATCCCCCGCGGCCCTTTTCCCGCTCACTCGGCGTGACCTCGGCCCGCCCGGGACCTGCCAAGATCGCCGATTGGTCCGGTCTCGACGAGCGTAGAAGTTGACCATGTAATGAGGACACGAAAGGTCGGGACCGCTCTTGCGAACGACCCCGGGGGGTCTGCGAGTATGTCCCAATGCCCCAGCAGCAGTCCTCCCCTCTCGCGTTCTTCGATAACGCGAACTCGCAGCCAGATTTCACCGTCGGCCTGCGCGGATACAACACCCACCAGGTCGATGACTTCATCGGCCGGATGACCGCCGCGCTGACCCAGTCCGAGCAGGCCCGCGCCGAGGCCGAGCAGCGGATGAACGACGCCCAGCGCCGGCTCCGCCAGGCCGAGCAGCGCCAGAGCGCGCTCGAGCAGAAGCTCACCGACACCAGCAAGCAGCTCGAGGAGAACAGCCGGCCGACCCTCTCCGGCCTGGGCACTCGCGTCGAGCAGATCCTGCGGTTGGCCGAGGAGCAGGCCAACGACCACCGCAACGAGGCCAAGCGCGAGTCGGAGGGCATCCTTTCCGCGGCCCGCCTGGAGGCCCGGGAGATCACCGACAAGGCGCGCGCCGAGGCGGCGGCGATGAAGGCCACCGCCGAGCGGGAGGCCGGCAACGTCCGCACCACCGCCGAGCGCGAGGCCGCCGAGGTCCGCGTGCAGGCCCGCCGCGAGGCCGACACCCTGCGCGCCGACGCCGACCGGGAGACCAAGCAGCTGCGTACGGTCACCGCGCACGAGGTGGCCGAGCTGAAGTCCACGGTCGAGCGGGAGGTCGCCACCCTGCGCGCCACCGCCGAGCGGGAGATCACCCAGCAGCGGGCCAAGGCCGCGCGCGAGGCCGAGGAGAAGCGGGCCGAGGCGACCAAGCTGCTCACCGACGCCCGCGACAAGCGGGACAAGGACCTCCAGGCCCTGGAGCTGCAGCTCGCCGAGCGCCGCGAGAAGGCCGAGCGCGAGGAGTCCGAGCGGCACGCCGCGCAGGTCGCGCAGACCCAGAAGCTGGTCGGCGAGGCCGAGCAGCGGGCCCGCGCCGCCCAGGAGCGCGCCAAGGAGATCGAGCAGCGCGCCGAGGCCCGCCGGGTCGAGTCGGAGCGCACCGCCAACGAGACCGTCGACAAGGCCAAGGCGCTGGCCGAGAAGACCCTCAACGAGGCCAAGTCCGAGGCGAACCGGCTGCTCACCGAGGCGCGCACCGAGGCGGAGCTGACCACCCAGGCGGCCCGCCGCGAGGTCGAGGACCTCACCCGCCAGAAGGACGCCGTCACCTCCCAGCTCGGCCAGATGCTCTCCGGCCTGGCCGGCATCGTGCCGGGTGTGCCGGCGCAGCCGCCGGCCGCCGCGCCGGCGAAGCCGGAGGCCGCCGGCACCGAGCAGCGGGCGACCGCGGAGACGGCCAGCTGACCCACCGCACCGTCGGGGCATGAGTTCACGGCGCGGGGTGACACCGGGTGACCGGTGGCACCCCGCGCCGTATGCGTTTCCCAACCCCTGATACGGCCGGTACGACCGTGATGAAGTAGGTCGCAACAGGGGCGTCCGTATCGCCCCAGCAGGACCGGATGCGTGTGAGGATGGGGGCATGTCGCACGGCGAGGAACTGTTCGCTCTCGGCGGGGACGTGACCACGGAGCCCAGCTTCGAGTCCGCCCTGCGGGGGTACGAGAAACGACAGGTCGACCGGTACGTCGCTCGTGCGGAGCACGAGATCGCGACCCTGACGGCCGAGCGGGAACAGGCGTACACCCAGATCCACAAGCTGGCCGGGCAGGTCGAGCATCTCCAGCGGGACCTGGCCCAGGTGCGCAAGCAGGTCGGCGTGGTGGACCGCGCCTCGTTCAAGCACCTGGGGCCCCGGGTCGAACAGATCCTCGCTCTCGCCGAGGAGCAGGCGGACGCCATCCTGAGCGCCGCCAACGATGAGATCGAGGCCCGTCGCGCCGCCGCCGAGCACATCATCGACGAGGCCCGCGAGCAGGCCGCCCGGGCACTCAAGGACTTCGAGATCGCGTTGGCGGCGCGGCGCGCCGAGGAGGAGCGGCACACCGCCGCCCGCAAGGCCGAGGCGTCGGCCGCGCTCAAGAGCGCCAAGGAGGACGCGGCCCGGCTGCGGGCCACGGCCCAGGACGAGTCGAATCGGCTGCGCGCCACCGCCCAGGACGAGTCGACCCGGCTGCGCGCCGCCGCCCAGGAGGCGCTGACGAAGGCGCAGCAGGAGGCCACCCAGCTCCGCGACACGGCCAAGGAGATCCACAGCCGGGCCCAGCAGGAGGCCACCAAGCTGCGCGAGACGGCCAAAGAGGCGCTGGCGAAGGCGCAGCAGGAGGCCACCGAGCTGCGCGAGGCGGCCAAGGAGGTGCACGCCAAGGCCCAGCAGGAGGCCAAGCGGCTCACCGAGTCGGCGGCCGAGGCCGGGCGGGCCACCCACGCCAAGGCCCTCCAGGAGGCGAAGCGGATCACCGACGACGCCGAGGAGGCCGCGAAGGGCACCCGGGGCCGGGCCCGGCAGGAGGCGCACCGGCTGACCACGGAGGCCGCCGAGACGGCCAAGCGCAGCCGCGCCGAGACCGAGGCGTACGTGCAGCGGATGCGCAGCGAGACCGAGGCGTACGTGCAGCACGCCCGCGCTCAGACGCAGCAGGAGCTGGGCGCCTGGCGGGCGGGCGTGGAGAAGGAGGTCAACGGCCGGCGGGAGGCCGCCGACCGGGAGCTGGCGCAGCGTCGCGCCGCCATCGAGCAGGAGTACGCCAAGCGCCGCGACGAGCTGGAGAAGCAGCACAAGACCCGCCACGACCAGCTGGAGCGGGAGTGGACGGCGCGCCGCGACGAGATCGAGCAGGGCGCCGCCGAGGTCCGTCGGTCCGCCGAGGTCGACGCGCTCACCATGCGCCGCCGGGCCGAGGAGGAGGCCACCACGCTGCTCCAGCGGGCCGAGACGGAGTCGGCCGACAAGCGCCGCAAGGCCGACGAGCACGTCGCGGCGTCCCGCCGGCAGTTCGAGGAGTACGCCGCCACCACCCAGCAGCACCTGGCCACCACCCAGCAGCACCTGGCCGCGACGCAGCAGGAGGCGGCGGCGGGCCGGCAGCAGCTCGCCGAGGTGATGCTGGAGATCGCGCAGGCCCAGCAGCAGCTCGCTGACCTGCGTCAGGAGACCTGGCAGGCGCGGCAGGAGTCCGACGAGCTCGAGCG
The DNA here is from genome assembly GCF_018070095.1 of Micromonospora sp. U56. Taxonomy (NCBI): domain Bacteria; kingdom Bacillati; phylum Actinomycetota; class Actinomycetes; order Micromonosporales; family Micromonosporaceae; genus Micromonospora; species Micromonospora sp. U56. The sequence continues at coordinate 45,484 of NZ_JAGPYL010000030.1, read as the reverse complement.
GCAGATCACCGAACTCCAGCTCCGGAAGGTCACCGGGACGGCGGCCGTACCGACGACGGACGGTGCCGCTCCGGCGCTCGCCGGCGTCACTCCGAGCACCGACGGCGCGAAACCCACCGGCGACGGCGCGAAGCCCAAGGCCGACGCCGTGCGGGCCATCGCCGATGGTGCGCGAGTCACCGGCGACGGCGCGAAGACCGCGCCGGACACGGACGGGGCCAGGCCGAAGGCCGAGCCGGTCGCCGGCACGGGCGGGGCGAAGCCCAAGGCGCGCCCGGTGGCCGAGCCGGTGACCACCGTGGACGGTGGCACGGCCAGCGCCGGTGTCGACGGGGGGCCGACGGTGGCCGCGGTGCCCGGCACGGGCGGCCGCGAGGCCACCCCGACCAAGATCACCAGCACCGGCGAGAACGGCAAGCGGCCGACCAAGCCGACCACCGACGAGCGCGGCGCCAAGCCGAGCAAGGTCACCGCCGAGTCGGAGTGACCGGGGCCGTTCCGGCGGCGGCGAGCGCCGGAACGGCCGCCCGGCCGAGCTGGGCCAGGACTCGCCCGGCCCCGGGCGGTATCCGGCCGTTTGCCTCGCCATCAGGCCGGACCGGATCGCCCTGCCCCGCCGAAGTCCTGAGCCTGTCCCGGGTCCTGAACCGCCTCGACGCGGCTCACGATCGTCCCGATCCACAGCCGTCCCAGCCCCGCCACAATCGCGACTCACGATGGTCCCGACTTACGGCCGTCCAGCCCGCCACCGTCGCGGCCCACGACGGTCCCGACCCCGCTGCGGTCCCGACCCCGCCAGCGTCGTGGCGAACCGGCCCCGACGACACCCCTCCGCCACACGCTTTGCTCTGCTGCGGTCCCGGCAACAGCGGCGCTCCCAGTGTTGCCGGTCGGGCAGCAGAGCGAAGGAGCCGACTGGACCGTCGGGGGGGCCCGGCGCGGTGCGACTCTCCAGGTGAGATGACGGACCGCGGTCGGCAACGCAACCCGGCCAGGACGGACCGCCCGGGCGGAAGGTTGTCCAGCCGAGGACCGGTCGGCGGAGCGTGGCTGGTCCGACAGGCCTGGAGGGCGGCCGGACATTGCGGGCGGGGCTGGCTCGGGCACCTGCCGGCCACTACCCTCCGGGCAGGGGGCCGGCCCGGGGCTCGGGCCGGGACGGTCCGACAGCTTCCGGCGTACCGCCGGGGCGCGATCCGGGGAGGTCGAGTGGGACAGGACGAACCGGTGGAGGGCGAATTTCGGGACGACGCCGCCGCCCGACCCACCACGCCCGGCGGGAGACGCACCCAGCGCGACGGGGAGCACCCGTCGACCGACGGGGACCCGACGGACTTCGAGCCCGCCGGGGAACGGCCCGCGGCCGGCGCGGACGCGGCCACCTCGACCGACGCCGACCCGACGGAATTCGAACCGGCCGCTCCGGTGGCGACCCCCTCGGGGCGCTACGGCCAGCCGGGGCGGCCGCTGCGGCGGAGCAGCTTCCTGGTCGGCTTCACCGGTGCGCTCGGCGTGCTGCTGGCGTACACGCTCTATCTGGGCGTCCGCAACGCCGGCGGCATCCTCGTCCTGGTGGTCATCGCGCTCTTCCTGGCGGTCGGGCTCAACCCGGCGGTGGTCCGGTTGCGCTCCTGGAGAGTGCCGCACGGTCTCGCGGTGGCGACGGTGGTGCTCACCCTGGTGCTGCTGATCGCCGGCGGCCTGGTGGCGCTCGTGCCGCCGGTGGTGACGCAGACCGGGGAGTTCGTCGAACAGATCCCCAGCTACGTCGAGGAGTTGCGGCGCAGTCGCACGGTCAACGACCTGGTGGAACGGTACGACGTGATGGAGCGCGTGCAGTCGGCGGCGAACGCCGACACCGTGGGCCGGGCGCTCGGCGGTGTGCTCGGCGGCGCCCAGCTCATCTTCGGCACCCTGCTCCGGGCGCTCACCGTGCTGGTGCTGACCATCTACTTCCTGGTCTACTTCGACAAGCTGCGCGCCCTGGCGTACGGGCTGGTTCCCCGCTCGCGGCGGCAGCGGGTCAGCCTCATCGGCGACGCGATCCTGACCAAGGTCGGGGCGTACATGGTGGGCGCGCTGAGCATCGCCGTGCTGGCCGGCGTGAGCACCTTCGCCTTCGCGCTGGTGGTCGGGCTGCCGTACCCGTTCGCGCTGGCCGTGGTCGTCGCCGTGACCGACCTGATCCCGCAGATCGGCGCCACCCTCGGCGCGGTGATCGTCGCCCTGGTCGGGTTCGCCACCGGGCTGCCGACGGGGATCGCCTGCGTGGCCTTCTTCCTGATCTACCAGCAGGTGGAGAACTACCTGATCTACCCGAAGGTGATGCGGCGGTCGGTGGAGGTCAACGAGGTGGCCGCCCTGCTCGCCGCGCTGCTGGGGGTGGCGCTGATCGGCGTGGTCGGCGCGCTGATCGCCATCCCGACGGTGGCGGCGCTCCAGCTCATCCTGCGCGAGGTGGTGCTGCCCCGGCAGGAGGCCCGCTGACCCTCAGTCCCGCGCCGCCGGGCCCGGGACGGGCGTGTCGGCGAAGGAGGCCACCGTACGGTCGGCGTACGCGCTGACGTCGCCGGTCTCCATCGGGCCGTCCCAGGTGGTGGGCAGCGGCAGCGGCACCGCCGGGTTGACCCGCCGGACGATCTCGTCCAGCACCGTCTCGGCGTCGCCCACCCAGAGGTGCTTCGCGCCGGGCACCCCGACCACCTCGGCCTGCGGCACCGCCGCGAAGCGCTCCCGCGCCTCGTCCGGCCGCAGGTAGTCGTCGAACTCGGGCACCAGCGCGGTGAGCGGGGTGCCCGCCTCGGCCCAGGCCGCGAGATCCGCCGGCTCGGAGAAGCGCAGCGGCGGGGAGAGCAGGATGGCGCCGGCCACCGCCGGGTCGCAGCCGTGCTTCAGGGCCAGGTCGGTGCCGAACGACCAGCCCACCAGCCAGATGTTCGGCAGCTCGTGGAACTCGGCGTACTCGATCGCGGCGGCGACGTCGAACCGCTCCCCCACTGCGGCGTCGAAGGCGCCCTCGCTGGTGCCGCGGACGCTGCTGGTGCCCCGGGTGTTGAACCGGAGCACGGCCAGGTCGGCCAGGGCCGGCAGCCGCCAGGCCGCCTTGCGGAAGACGTGGCTGTCCATCATCCCGCCGTGGGTGGGCAGCGGGTGCAGGCAGACCAGGGTGGCCACCGGCTCCCGGTCGACCGGCCGGGCCAGCTCACCGACCAGGCGCAGGCCGTCGGCGGTGTGCAGCTCGATGTCCTCCCGGTGGCCGGGCAGGATCGACGACGCGCGGATCGGTGTGCTCACCGCTCAAGTCTGGCGCGACTTCACCGCCGCCGCCCGCCCGGGCGGAAACAGGGTGATCCAGATCGCTCAGCCGTACTTCGGCGCGCTGCGCCCGCGTTGGATTCCCGGGCCGCGCCGGTCCCGGGCCCGCCAGCAGCCGCTGTGCCAGTGCCGACGGTCGGTGAGGTCGCCGGTGCCGTCCGCCGGCCAGGCCACCAGGTGCGCCACCCCGGGGCGGATCTCCTGGTCACAGCCCGGGCAACGGTACGTCTTGGTGGACGCGCCGCCGCCGATCCCGCGTACCTGCCACTCGCCGTCGCGCCACTGCTGCACCGAGGCGACGCCCTGCCGGACGCGGTCGGAGTCCAGGTGGGCGGCGTCGTCCCGGCGAGGACGGTTGCGACGAGGGCTCACGCTTTCCAGCGTACGGTCCGGCCGGCGGGATGCTCCGCCGGCCGGTGCCGGGTCAGTCCCAGCTCTCCGGCCGGGTGAGGTCGTCTGCGATCCGCGCCCCGCCCAGCACCGTGGCCGCGTCCGCCTCGGTGAACCCCTGGGGTGCCGGGCCGAAACGGGCGGTGAGGTGCGCCTTGGGAATGCCGAGCAGCTCCAACTCCTCGCCCCCCGGGTGGAGGTAGGCCGGTCTGCCGCCGATCGTCCGGTTACCCGTGGCCCGGCCCCCGTCGAATTCCGAGTGACGCTCCAGGCGGACGTCCATCAGCTTCTCCCCGGGCGCGCCGACGGTGAGGGTGACGTCCACCGAGTCGGGGAAGTTGACCATGTTCACCGCGCAGCGCGCCAGGAACGCGTCGGCCGGCAGCGTGGTGAGCCGCAGCGGGGCGGGGCACCGGTGGGCGCGGTCCATCCGCAGCGCCCCGACGGCGGTCCGTACCGCGGTGTCGTCCGGGCCGACGGTGATGGCCCGGGCGTGCAGCGGGCCGATCCGCCAGCGCAGCACCCAGCCCGGCTGGCCGCCCGGGCCGGCCGGCGGGAGCCGTTCGACCCGGCCGTCGAAGTCGGCCGACGCGGTCCGGTCCGGGCCGTAGCTCATCCCCTCGTGGCGGGACCGCTCGACCTCGACCGGGCCGGGCGCTACGTCGATCGCCACGCGACGCCCGCCGGCGACCTCCACCAGGACGCTCTCCACCCCGCGCCCGGACTCCCAGCCGAGGTAGCGCGCCCGGGTGGTGTCCACCCCGAAGTGCAGCACGCCCGCGTCGGTGCCGACCAGTTCCGGCGCGGCGGCCGCGACCGGCGCGTCCGGGGCCCGGGGCGGGGCGACCGGGGCAGCGGCCGGCGAGGGTGTCGGCACCGGCAGCCCGCCCGTGGTGACCCCGAAGCCGAGCACCGCCACCAGTCCGAGCGCCGCGCCCGCACCGACCCGGCGACGGCGCCGCCGGGCCCGTCCCGCGCCGACCGCCCGGGCCGTCAACAGGTCGGTGTCCACCGCGCCCTCGGCGCGTTCCCGCAGTGTGCTGGCGATCCGCTGGTCCAGGTCCGTCACGGCCGGCTCCCGTTGGTGGTGGGGACGCCGTAGCGCCCCCGCAGCTGGGTGAGCGCCCGCATCGCGTGGGTGCGGACGGTGACCGGCGAGCAGTCGAGTATCTGCGCGATCGTCCCGTCGTCGAGATCCTCGTAGTAGCGCAGCACCAGCACCGCCCGCTGGCGGTCGGGCAGCGCGAGGATCATCCGCCACAGCTCGTCCCGTTCGGCCGCCTCGCCGCCGAGGTCGCCACGGTGCGGGAGCTCGGCGAACTCCGCCGTGGCCAGCTCGTGACTGGACCGCCGGCGCCACCAGGAGGTGTTGGCGTTGACCAGCATCCGGCGCACGTAGACGTCCGGGTGGTCGGCGCGGGCGATCCTGCGCCAGTGCACGTAGGCACGGGCCAGCACGTCCTGGGTGAGGTCCTCGGCGCGGTGCTCGTCACCGGTCAGCAGCCGGGCCAGGCGGACGAGCGCCGGGCCGCGGCTGCTGACGTACTCCTCGAAGGTCACACCCTCAAGACGCCGTCACGGGGGCGGCGTGTTGACCGGGGTCAGCGACGGGTGTGGTCGCGGAAGCCGCGGCCGCTCTTGCGACCCAGGTAGCCGGCGGTGACCAGGTGCTCCAGCAGCGGCGCGGGGGCGAAGCCCGGCTCGCGCAGCTCCAGGTAGAGCTCCTTCTGGATGGCCAGCGAGACGTCCAGCCCGACCACGTCGAGCAGCTCGAACGGGCCCATCGGGTAGCCGCAGCCGAGCTTCATCGCGTAGTCGATGTCGTCGGCGGTGGAGTAGCTGGCCTCCAGCATCTTCACCGCGTCGTTCAGGTACGGGAAGAGCAGCGCGTTGACGATGAACCCGGAGCGGTCACCACAGACCACGCCGGTCTTGCCCAGGGTCGCGCAGACCGCCTTGGCGGTGGTGGTGGTCTCCGCCGAGGTGCGGATGGTCTGCACCACCTCGATCAGCGGCATGATCGGCGCCGGGTTGAAGAAGTGCAGCCCCACCACGTCGGCCGGCCGCTGGGTGGCCATCGCCACGTCGATCACCGGCAGCGAGGAGGTGGTGGTGGCGAGCACGACGCCCGGCTTGCAGATCTCGTCGAGGCTGGCGAAGAGGGCCTTCTTGACGCTCAGCTCCTCGACCACGGCCTCGACCACCAGGTCGACGTCGGCCAGGTGCTCCAGCGTGGCGGACCAGTTGATCCGGCCCAGCGCCGCGTCCCGGTCGGCCTCGCTGAGCTTGCCGCGCACCACGCCCTTGTTGAGCGAGGTCTTGACGGACTCGAAGACCTTGGCGGACTTCTCCGCGCCCCGGGTCACCGAGACGACCTCGTAGCCGGCCTTGGCGAAGACCTCGATGATGCCGGTGGCCATCGTCCCGGAGCCGACCACGCCGACCTTGGCGATCCCCCGGGCGCCGTCGGCGAGTGCCGACTCCGACGCCACGGGCGTCTGCTCGTCGGGTACGACCACCGGGGAACCCGGCCGCTCGTAGGTGTAGAAGCCCCGGCCGGACTTGCGACCGAGCAGACCCGCGGTGACCATCTGCTTGATCAGCGGCACCGGGGCGTGCCGGCGGTCGCGACCGCCCCGCCGGTACATGGTGTCCAGGATCTCGTACGCGGTGTCCAGGCCGATCAGGTCCATCAGCGCGAGCGGGCCCATCGGCAGGCCGCAGCCGAGCTTCATCGCGGCGTCGATGTCCTCGCGGGTGGCGTACCGCGACTCGAACATGCTGACGGCGTGGTTGAGGTAGCCGAAGAGCAGCGCGTTGGCGATGAAGCCGGCCCGGTCGTTGATGGTGACGTCGACCTTGCCGAGCCGCTCGCAGAGCGCCTCGACGTCGGCGACCACGTCGGCGGAGGTGACCACCGTGCGGACCACCTCGACCAGCCTCATCACCGGGGCGGGGTTGAAGAAGTGGATGCCGATCACCTGGTTGGGCCGGGTGGTGGCGACCGAGATCTCGGTGACGCTCAGCGAGGAGGTGTTGGTGGCCAGGATCGCCTCGGGCTTGCAGACCCGGTCCAGCTCGGCGAAAATCCGCTGCTTCAGGTCGAGGTGCTCGGGGACGGCCTCGATGACCAGGTCCACCGAGTGCAGGGCGTCCAGTCCGACCTGGAAGTGCACCCGGGACAGCAGGGCGTCCCGGTCGGCCTCGGCGAGCTTGCCCTTGGCGACGGCCCGGTCGGTCGAGCCGGTGAGGGTGGTCCGGCCGCGCTCCAGGGCGGCCTCGGAGATCTCCACCGCGACGACGTCGATGCCCTTGCGGGCGAACACCTCGACGATGCCGGCACCCATGGTGCCCAGACCCACCACACCCACACTGGTGAACTCGCGCGCCACGACCGGCCTCCCCTGGTTGCTCCGCACCCCGCCGACTTGAACGGCGACTAAGGTTATGCGCCGGAGTCTGCCACGCGACGCTGCGTTGTCGAGACGCCGTGGGATATTTCACGCACCGGGTCAGTTCGTCGCCGGCACCCCCGTCAGCGCCAGCAGCTCGGCCACGAACTCGGCCGGTCGTTCCACGTGCGGGCTGTGCCCGCAGCCGGGAAGTACCACCTCCCGGTAGGTGCCGCCGGCCGCGGCGTACCGGTCCAGCACCGCCCGGGTCTGCCCGACCATCGGCTGCGGCGGGCACGCCTGCTCCCCCGGCCAGCCCGGCACCATCCCCAGCGACCCCAGGTACGCCAGGTCGAACAGCGAGGTGTCCGAGACGATCACGTCGGCGTCGCCGCGTACCCAGGCGACGGGCGGCTTGACCTCGACGGCGACCAGCTCCTCGGCGAGCCGGAAGTGGGCCGGGGCGAGCGCGTTGAGCACGCCCCGCGACCCGGGCGCGGTGCCGGGCCAGTGCGGCGAGGTGCCGGCCGTGCCGGGGTAGTTGTCGTCGCCGGTGGCGGTGGAGAGCAGGCTGTCCAGCAGCAGCTCCTCGTCCTGGCCCAGCGAGGCCGGGTCGGCGACGTAGGTCGTCCGCAGCACGCTGCGCGGGCTGGTCGGAGCGTCCGCGCTCCGGTCGCCGGCGGCGAGCCTGGCCACGAAGTCCGGGTTCACCGAGCCGGCGCCGGTGCCGGCGAAGTCCGGCGTGGTCGGGGTGCCGTCGAGGTCGCGGGTGCCGCCGAAGCCGTACGGCGACACCGGGGCCTCCAGCAGCAGGGCCGCCACCCGGTCCGGGTGGTCGACCAGCAGCCGCATCGCCACCCCGCCGCCGAGGGAGTGCCCGACCACCACCGGACGCGCGCCGGCGGCGAAGAGACCCGGCTCGTCGAGCAGGGCGGCCACGTCGTCGGCGAAGTCGGCCAGTCCCCGGGTCGCGTTTACCGGGGCGGTCTCGGTGTCGCCGTACCCGCGCAGGTCGGGCGCGACCACCCGGAGTGTCGCGGGCAGCCGGCGGACCAGCGGCTCCCAGAACGCCGAGGAGGAGCCGTTGCCGTGCACCAGCAGCACCGGCACGCCGTCCGGCGGCCCGGCCACCCGTACCCGCTGGGTGATGCCGTTCGCCGTCACGGTCCGCTGCTCGATCTCCATCCGCGGCATGCTGCCACGGCGGCGTTGCCCGGTCCATAAGCCGGGCGCCCACGATCCGGCGCGGCCGGCTGTGCCGCGCCGCGCACGACGACCGGGGTGCGGCACCGTCTCCGGAGGTCAGGGACGCGGCGGCAGGTCAGGGGGCGACGTCGGTCCCGGCCGCCGACCCGACCGGCTCGCCGCCGGCGGGCCAGGCGTCGGGCGGCGCGGTGGCGGGGGTGGCCAGCGGCAGCGGCAGGGTCGGCCGGTGATCCCGGCGGACCGGGCCCCCGCCGGCGAAGCGCAGCCCCACCGGATCGGTGGTGGCCAGGCCCGGGTCGAAGAAGCGCAGTTCGGTACGGCCGAGCCGGACCACGTCACCGTCACAGAGCTGCTCCGGGCCGGTGATCCGCCGGTCGTTGAGCCAGGTGCCGTTGGTGGAGCCCAGGTCCACCAGGACGGCCGCGGCGTCGGTCAGCCGCACCTCGGCGTGCCGCCGGCTCAGGTGCGGGTCGGTCACCACGATGTCGGCGGTCGGCGCGCGGCCGATGACCTGCGGCCGTGGGCTCAGCCGGAAGCTGGCCCCGCGCATCGCCCCACCCGCCACCGTCAGCAGCGGTGTCAGTTCCGGATGATCCTCCATGGACAGTCAGCTCCCCACCCACCCTCGCCCCGCGTCAGCGTGCCAGGTCCCAGCCACCCACCTCACCACCCGCGCGGACACCTCCGCGACCCCGGCTGGACAACTCCCGCTAACCGGTCGGCGGCGAGCGGACGGCGCGGCGGAGGCGGCGACGGTCGGCGGCGCGCGGCACGCCGGTCCACGACGGGCGGCCGAGGACCGCTCCGGCCACCCCTACCGGTGGGTAATCTCCGGGTCTAGACTTCCGCCATGACGGCTGTGCATGTCCCCGGCACCCCGGTCATCGAGGGCGATCGGCTGGTCTCGACGAGCCCCGCGACGGGCGCCGAAGCCGGCCGCTTCCCCGTGGCCACCCCCGACGACGTCGCCCGCGCGGTCGAGCGGGCCCGGGCCGCCGGCGAGTGGTGGGCCGGTCTGGGCTTCACCGGGCGCCGGGAGCGGCTGCTGCGCTGGCGCGGCCTGCTCGCCCGGCGGATCGAGGAGCTGGCGGAGCTGGTCCACGTCGAGGGCGGCAAGCCGGTCGCCGACGCCATCGTCGAGATCCTCACCGCGATCGAGCACATCGACTGGGCCGCCCGCAACGCCCGCCGGGTGCTGGGGCCGCGCCGGGTCCGCTCGCGGCTGATCCTGGCCGAGTTCTCCGGCCACCTCGAATACCAGCCGTACGGGGTGGTCGGGGTGATCGGCCCGTGGAACTACCCGGTCTTCACCCCGATCGGCTCCACCGCGTACGCCCTCGCCGCCGGCAACGCCGTCGTGCTCAAGCCGAGCGAGTACACCCCGGCCGTCGGGCAGTGGCTGGTGGACGCCTTCGCCGAGGTGGTGCCGGAGCAGCCGGTGCTGACCGCGGTGCAGGGTCTCGGCGACGTCGGCGCGGCGCTGTGCCGCTCGGGCGTGGGCAAGCTGGCCTTCACCGGCTCGACCGCCACCGCCAAGAAGGTGATGGCGGCCTGCGCCGAGTCGCTGACCCCGGTGCTGCTGGAGGCCGGCGGCAAGGACGCGATGATCGTGGACGCCGACGCCGACCTGGACGCGGCCGCCGAGGCGTGCGTCTGGGGCGCGCTGACCAACGCGGGCCAGACCTGCATCGGCATCGAGCGGGTCTACGCCGTCGAGCCGGTCTACGACGCCTTCGTCGACAAGGTGGTCGCCCGCGCCGGCCGGCTGACCGTGGGCGCGGAGGGCGCCGACATCGGCCCGATCACCATGCCCAGTCAGCTCGACGTGATCCGGCGGCACATCGACGACGCCGTCGCCGCCGGCGGCCGCGCCGTGCTCGGCGGGCCGGGCGCGGTCCAGCCGCCGTACGTGCACCCGACGGTGCTGGTGGACGTCCCCGAGACCTCGGCCGCCGTCCGCGAGGAGACCTTCGGCCCGACGCTGACGATCAGCCGGGTGAGCGACGCCGACGAGGCCGTACGCCGGGCCAACGCGCTGTCGTACGGCCTGGGGGGTTCGGTCTTCGGTCGCAAGCGGGCCGTGGCGATCGCCCGGCGGCTGCGCTCGGGCATGGCCTCGGTCAACTCGGCGCTCACCTTCGCCGGCATGTCCACCCTGCCGTTCGGCGGGGTGGGTGACTCCGGCTTCGGGCGGATCCACGGTGAGGACGGGCTGCGCGAGTTCGGCCGGGCCAAGTCGATCACCCGGCGACGAGCCCGGTCGCTGCTGCCGTCGATGACCTTCGAGCGGACCCCCGCCGACGTGGCGCGCCTGGTCAAGGCCGCCAAGGTGATGTACGGCCGGCGCTGAGCCGGCGTCGGCTCAGAAGAGGGTCAGCTCGTCGCGCTCGATGCCGCGCAGCTTGTCGTAGTCGACCACCACGCACCGGATCCCCCGGTCGGTGGCGAGCACGCGGGCCTGCGGCTTGATCTCCTGCGCGGCGAAGACGCCGGAGACCGGGGCGAGCAGCGGGTCGCGGTTCATCAGCTCCAGGTAGCGGGTGAGCTGCTCCACGCCGTCGATCTCGCCGCGCCGCTTCACCTCCACGGCCACCGCGCCGGAGTTGGCGTCCCGGCAGAGCAGGTCGACCGGGCCGATGGCGGTCATGTACTCGCGCCGGACCAGGGTGAAGCCCTCGCCGAGGGTCTCCGGATTGGCGGCGAGCAGCTCCTGCAGGTGCGCCTCGACGCCGTCCTTGCGCAGGCCCGGGTCGACACCCAGCTCGTACGAGGTGTCCTGGAAGATCTCCTCCAGGGTGATCCGCAGCTCCTCACCGGCCTTGTTGACCACCCGCCAGACGCCCGGGGCCTCCTCGAGCCGGCAGGGCGGGCTCATCCAGTTCAGCGGCTTGTACGCCCGGTCGTCGGCGTGGATCGACACCGAGCCGTCCGCCTTGACCATCAGCAGCCGCGTGGCCAGCGGCAGGTGAGCCGAGAGCCGTCCGACATAGTCCACCGAGCACTTCGCAATCACCAGCCGCACCCGACGAGGGTAGCCGAGGACCCGGCCGTCGCCACCGAGCGGACCTGGCGCGCCGGTGCGATGCTGATTTCGTGTTCGAAGTTCTCACGGGTACCGGTCTCGCGGCATCGGCCGGCCTGAACGCCTACATCCCCCTGATCATCATGGGATTGCTCGCCCGTTACACCGACCTGATCGAGCTGCCGAGCGGCTGGCAGTGGCTGGGCAACGGCTGGGTCGTGCTGATCCTGGCGGTGCTGCTCGCCGTCGAGGTCGTCGCCGACAAGGTGCCTGTGGTCGACCACGTCAACGACCTCGTGCAGACCGTCGTCCGCCCGACCGCCGGCGGCCTGGCCTTCGGTGCCGGCGCCAGCTCGGAGACCGTGACGGTCAGCGACCCTGGGAGCTTCTTCTCGTCCCACCAGTGGGTGCCGGTGGTGACCGGTGTCGTCATCGCGCTCGGCGTGCACCTGCTGAAGTCGGCCGCCCGGCCGGTCGTCAACGCCACCACCGCGGGCTTCGGCGCGCCGGTGGCCAGCACCGCCGAGGACGCGACCAGCGTGGTCATGTCCCTGGTGGCGATCGTGCTGCCGGTGCTGGTGCTGGCCTTCCTGCTGGGGCTGGTGGCCTTCCTCTTCTGGTTCCTGCGACGCCGCTCCGACCGCCGCCGGGAACGCCAGGCGGCCCGCGCGGCCGGCTTCCGCGTCTGACCCGGCTACGCCCACAGGGTGGTCGGGTCCGGTCCGGGGCGATCTTGGACGGGGTGGGTTCCCGGGCGGATATGCCGCTGGCCGGCGCCCCGGGTTGGGGGTGCCGGCCAGCGTGTTGGTTCAGGGTGGGTCAGTTGTTCCAGTGCTTGGCGACGAGGTCGGCGGCCTGCTTCTCCCACTGGGCGTAGTGGTCCGGGTAGGCCGAGACCTGCACGGTCTGGGCGGCCTTGGTCAGCGGCATGTCCTGCCAGCCGTCGACCTGCTTCAGACCCTTCAGGAACGCCATCGTCGAGTACTCGGGGTCGGTGATCTGCTCGACGGTGCCCCAACCGCTCGAGGGGCGCTGCTGGAACAGGCCCTGCGAGTCGTGGTCGTTACGGGCACCCAGGTGACCCAGGTTCTCCAGCTTCGACTCCTGCAGGGCGGTCGCGATCGCCACCACCGCGGCCCGCTCGTCCATGCCCGACTTCTTCGTCGCCGCGATGATCGCCTTCACGTTGGCGGTCTGCTCGTCGTCCAGGTCGATGTGGGACTGCTTGCCCTGCACACCGTGCGGGATCAGCTTGTCCACGCCGGGCTTGTCGGCCTGCACCACGGCGACCGGCTTGGCGTCCATGGCCGGGTTGGTGTGGGCCTCGGTGACGGGGCCGGCGAAGACGCCACCGGCGAAGGCCAGACCAGCGATACCCAGCACGCTCTTACGCAGAATGGTGGTGTTCATGGGGGAAGCTCCTTCAGGGGGTTGACGCCGCCGGTCGACCGGGGGATCGACATGACAGGCGGCGTAAGCACCACGAGCAGGCGCTCACACATACAAGGGGAAAGTCTTCGGTCCGGCAGGCTTCACGAGCGGGGGCTCGGGTGCCGGGTCCATGTGTAACGACCGGCGGCCCACCATCATTCCGGGGCCCGCATCCCCAGGCGACCCAGGTGATCGGGCCAGGCCAGCGGGCTTGCTGCTGCGATCGTCCAGAGGGTGTAACGACCCCGGCCCGGCCACCATTCCACCGCCGTGCCGCCGGTCACGGGACGGCCCGGACCAGCTAGCCCAGACCCGGACATCCGGCACGTCCAGCGGGCCCGTGCAACCGGACATCCGGCACGCCGATGCCCAACCGGGGCCGGTCAGCCGGGCACGCCGGTGCGGGCCCCGAACCGGACATGCGCGCCGACTACTCCCCCGAGCCGCCACGCGCGTGTCTCGTCGGCACGGCGGAACCGAAACAGCGTAATACCTCAGAGTCATATTGATGCCTCTGAGGTATCACCCCTCGTCGCTACTTTCCGTGCGGGTCGGCGGCGTTCAGCGTCTCGACCACCTGGTCGTAGTCGCCGCGCGCCTCGCCGTACCGGAGGAACTTGACCCGCTCGACCTGGATCTCCTTCGCCTCGGGCTGCGCCTCCAGCAGCCCGACCACCTCCGCCACGAACTCGTCCAGCGGCACCGCGAACTCGCTGTGCTCCTGCCCGGGCAGCAGCGAGGTACGCACGGCCGGCGGTTCGAGCTCCACGACCTTCACGGTCGTGTCGGCGAGCTGCAGCCGGATCGACTCGCTGAGCAGGTGGATCGCGGCCTTCGACGCGTTGTAGCTCGGGGTGACCTTGAGCGGCGCGAACGCGAGGCCCGACGAGACCGTCATGATCGTGGCGTCCGGCTGCGCCCGCAGGTGCTCGACGAACGCGGCGATGAGCCGGATCGGACCGAGCACGTTGGTGTTCACCACGGCCTCGGCGGAGGCGAGGAACGTCTCGGGCTGGTGCCAGTCCTCGACGCGCATGATGCCGGCCATGGTGACGAGGACGTTGAGGTCCGGGTGCCTCGCCAGCACCTCCCGCGCGGCCGACGCGATGCTCACCGGGTCCGCCGTGTCGATCGTGACCGTGTCGATGCCCGGGTGCTCGGCGGCGATCTCCTTCAGCAGATCGGTGCGGCGGCCGCCGACGATGACGGTGTTCCCCCTGGCCTGCAGTTCGAGGGCGAGGGCGAGGCCGATCCCGCTGGTGGAGCCGGGAATGAAGACGGTGTTTCCGGAGATGTTCATGCACCCACCTTCACCGGTCCGCCGGGGTGGATGAAGAGAGCGCTCATCGGGGGATCGGCAATCCCTGGTTCGTCCCGGCGGCAGGCGGATACTCGGATCATGGACCGTGCAGCCCTGGCCGACTTCCTCCGCCGCCGCCGGGAGGCGCTGCAGCCCGGGGACGTCGGGCTGGCAGCCGGCGCGCGGCGGCGCGCGCCGGGCCTGCGGCGCGAGGAGGTGGCCGCCCTGGCCGCCATGTCCACCGACTACTACACCCGGCTGGAGCAGCAGCGCGGCCCGCAGCCGAGCCCGCAGATGCTCGCCGCGCTGGCCCGGGCGCTGCGGCTGACGACCGGTGAGCGCGACTACCTGTTCCGGGTGGCGGGGCACAACGCCCCGGCGCGGGTGACGACGGCGACGCACGTCGCCCCGGCGCTGCTGCGCGTGCTGGACCGGCTCGACGACACCCCGGCGCTCATCCTGTCCAACCTCGGCGAGGTCCTCGTGCAGAACCGGATGGCCGAAGCCCTGTTCGGGGACCGGTCGGGCTACACGGGCCTCGCCCGCAGTGAGATCTACCGGTGGTTCACCGACCCGGCCGAGCGGCTGCGCTACCCGGAGGACGACCGCCCCCGGCAGAGCCGCGTTCAGGTCGCCAACCTGCGCGCCGCGTACGGGTCGATGGGCCCGCGGTCGCGCGCCGGTGAGCTGGTGCGGGCGCTGCAGAAGGCGAGCCCGGAGTTCGCCGAGCTGTGGGAGCGGCACGAGGTCGCGCAGCGCTTCGCCGACCACAAGACGCTCATCCACCCGGAACTCGGCGCGATCGAGCTGGACTGCCAGGTCCTGTTCACCGAGGACCAGGCCCAGGCGCTGCTCGTGCTCACCGCGCCACCGCGCAGCGAGGGCCACGAGAAGCTGCGGCTGCTCGCCGTGCTGGGGCACGAGCGTTTCCCCGCCGACACCACACCCGGTTAGCCCCGCCGCACCTCGCCGTGCGACCACACCTCGGGCCCGCCGCACATCGCGCGGCCGGGGTCCGGGCCGAAGCGCGGGTGCGGGCGGCAGATCCGCCGACGGACCGGCCGCCGGGCGGAAGGGGCCGTTCGGGGGCCACCACGAGACCGCCCCCACTGCCATGATCACCCGGTGCTCGCGAAGAACTCCCGCCTCCTGCTCACCGCCGCCACCCTCGCGCTGGCCGCCATCGTCGCGCTCCTCGTCGGTCCCGCGCCCCACCGGGCCCCGGTACGGGCCGTGCTGAAGGCGCCGGCCGGCAACGGACCGGCCACGGCGGGCGGGACCGCCGTACCGCCGGCCCCCGGGCAGAGCGGGCAGCCCGGCAACGGTGGGCGGCCCGGGGAGGACTCCGGGCTGCCCGGGGCGACGCCGCCGGGCACCCTGCCGCCGGTGGTCGACCACGGTCCGCGTACCGGGCGCAAGGTGGCGCTCACCTTCGACGCCGACATGACCGACACCATGCGCCGGCAGCTGCGCGGGCCGCACCCGCCGTCGTACGCGAACCTGGCGATCGTCGAGCTGCTGGAACGGGAGCGGGTCCCGGCCACCTTCTTTCTCACCGGCAAGTGGGTCGAGGACTACCCGGAGCTGACCCGCCGGCTCGCCGCCAACCCGCGCTTCGAGCTGGCCAACCACACCTACGGGCACGCGGCGTTCACCCCGCGCTGCTACCACCTGACGCCGCTGCCCCGGCGGGAGATGACCCGGGACGTGGCGCGGACCTTCGAGGTGATCGGCCGGTACGGCGGCCGGCAGACCCGCTACTTCCGCTTCCCCGGCCTCTGCCACGACCGGACGGCGCTGGCCGAGCTGGCCCCGCTCGGACTGACCGTGGTGGACGGTGACGTGGTCAGCGGCGATCCGTTCGCCACCGCCTGGCAGCCGATCGTCCGGGCGGTGCTGAGCCAGGTCCGGCCCGGTTCGGTGATCATCCTGCACGTCACCGAGGCGAACGCGGCGATGACCGACGAGGCACTGCCCCGCATCCTGGCCGGGCTGGCCGAGCGAGGTCTGGAACCGGCCCCGCTCTCCGAGGTGCTGGGCCGGTGAGCCGGAGCGCGGGCGGCGGGTTTGCGCGACCCGCCTAGCCTGCGGCCATGACGTACCAGCCGATCCCGGTGCCCCCGCGCGACAATCGCCGTACCCTGCGGATCGTCCTGATCGTGGTGGGCGCGGTGCTGGCGCTCTGCTGCCTCGGCGGCGCGGTCGGCGGCTTCTTCGTCTACGGCGCGGCGAAGGAGGCGGTCGGGCCGGTCCGGGAGGCCACCACGAGCTACCTGGACGCCATCCGGAGCGGCGACCACCAGCGGGCGTACGACCTGCTCTGCCGGGATGAGCGGGAGCGGACGTCGCTGGCCGAGTTCCGCCGGCGGTGGGAGGCCGAGCCGCGCCTGGTCGACTACGACGTCGCCGGGCTGACGGTCAACAACACCAACGGCCGGGTCCAGGGCGCCGCCACCGTGCGGCTGACGACGGAGACCGGCGGCACGAGCACTCAGGTGTTGACGCTGGTCAAGGAGGACGGGGCCTGGCGCCTGTGCGGGTGACGGTGCCGCCGAACTCCGCGCCGAAGTCGGGCAAATGCCTACCATCGGCACAGGAGTCGAGAGGGAGGCCGTCATGACCACATCGATCGAAAGGCCCCGGGTGCAGGAGTGCACCGTGGTGTCCTGCGCCTACAACCGCACCAACGACTGCCATGCCTTCGCCATCACCGTCGGCAGCAGCGACCACGCCCACTGCCACACCTTCGTCGAGATGCCGGTGCGGGGCGGGATCGAGCAGCTCATCGCGCAGGTGGGCGCGTGCAGCCGGTCGGACTGCCGGCACAACTCGGAGCTGGAGTGCCACGCCCCGGCGATCACCGTCGCCCCGGACCAGGACATGGCCGACTGCGTGACGTACCAGCCGCTGACCGTGTGAGCCCGCGCGACCGGGCGGTCGCGCGGGCGGTGGGCCGCGGTCAGGCGGTGAGACCGTTCGCCTGGCGGATCACGCCGACCAGTTCGTCGATGATCCCGGTCAGGGCGAAGTCCTTCGGGGTGAAGACCCGGGCGACCCCGGCGGCGCGCAGCGCCTCGGCGTCCCCGGCGGGGATGATGCCACCGACGACGACCGGCAGGTCAGCGCGGCCGGCCGCGCGCAGCCCGTCCAGCACCGCCGGCACGGCCGCGAGGTGCGAGCCGGAGAGCACCGAGAGCCCGACCAGGTCCACGTCCTCCTCGACGGCGGCGGCGACGATCTGCCCGGCGGTCAGCCGGATGCCCTGGTAGACCACCTCGAAGCCGGCGTCCCGGGCGCGTACCGCGATCTGCTCGGCGCCGTTGGAGTGCCCGTCCAGGCCCGGCTTGCCGACCAGCAGCCGCAGCCGGCCGCTGCCCAGCTCGCTGGCGGTGGCGGCGACCCGTTCCCGGACCGCGACGAGGGTGGCGTCCCCGCCGACCCCGGCCGCGCCGGTCAGCCCGGTCGGCGCGCGGTACTCGCCGAAGACCTGGCGCAGCGCGCCGGCCCACTCGCCGGTGGTCACCCCGGCCCGCACGCACTCCAGCGTCGCCGGCATCAGGTTCGCCGTGGTCGCGGCGTCCGCCCGGAGCCGGGCCAGTGCCGCGTCGACCGCCGCCGCGTCCCGGCCGGCCCGCCATTCGCGTACGGAGGCGGTGGCGGCCGCCTCGACCGCCGGGTCGACCTGCTCGACGGCTTCGGCACCGGCCGCGGTCAGCGGCGAGGGCTCGGTCTCGGTGTACCGGTTGACGCCCACCACCACGTCGGCGCCGGACTCCATCCGGCGGCGCCGTTCGGCCAGCGAGGCGACCAGCGCGCTCTTGAGGTAGCCGGTCTCCACGGCGGCCACCACGCCGCCCATCTCCAGCACCTTCTCCAGCTCGACGCGGGCGCCGGTGACGATCTCGTCGACCAGCGCGGTCATCACGTGCGAGCCCTCGAAGAGGTCCGGGTACTCCAGCAGGTCCGACTCGTACGCGAGCACCTGCTGCATCCGCAGCGACCACTGCTGGTCCCACGGGCGGGGCAGGCCGAGCGCCTCGTTCCAGGCGGGCAGCTGCACCGCACGGGCCCGGGCGTCCCGGGAGAATGTGACGCCGAGCATCTCCAGCACGATGCGCTGGATGTTGTTCTCCGGCTGCGCCTCGGTCAGGCCCAGCGAGTTGACCTGCACGCCGTAGCGGAAGCGACGCTGCTTGGGGTTCTGGACGCCGTAGCGCTCGCGGGTGATCTCGTCCCAGAGCGCGCCGAAGGCGCGCATCTTGGCGATCTCCTCGACGAAGCGCACCCCGGCGTTGACGAAGAACGAGATCCGCTGGACCACGTCGCCCATCCGCTCGGCGGGCACCTGGCCGGAGTCGCGGACCTCGTCCAGCACGGCGACGGCGGTGGCCAGGGCGAAGCCGACCTCCTGAACCGGCGTCGCGCCGGCCTCCTGCAGGTGGTACGAGCAGATGTTCGTCGGGTTCCAGCGCGGCATCTCGCGCAGCGTGTACGCGATGACGTCGGCGGTCAGCCGCAGCGACGCCGCCGGCGGGAAGATGTACGTCCCCCGGGACAGGTACTCCTTGATGATGTCGTTCTGCGTCGTCCCCGCGCAGCGCGACAGCTCGGCGCCCTGCTCCGCGCCGACCGTGCCGTAGAGGGCGAGCAGCCACATCGCCGGCGCGTTGATGGTCATCGAGGTGTTCATCTCGGCGAGCGGGATGCCGTCGAAGAGCGCCCGCATGTCGCCCAGGTGGGCCACCGGCACCCCGACCCGGCCCACCTCGCCGGCGGCCAGCTCGTGGTCCGGGTCGTACCCGGTCTGGGTCGGCAGGTCGAAGGCGACCGACAGACCGGTCTGGCCCTTGGCCAGGTTGCGCCGGAAGAGCGCGTTGGTGGCCGCGGCGGAGGAGTGCCCGGCGTACGTGCGCATCACCCAGGGGCGGTCGCGCTCCGGCAGCCGGCCCGGGAGTGCCTTCTCGTCCATGGCCGGAGTTTAAGTTACCGTTCAGTAAAACGGGCTGTGGAAAACCACACAGGTCCATGGAGCGGACCACCGGGCACGGCCGACGCGACATGGCCGACACCACCACACCCCGGCCGGCCGGGACGGCGTCCCAGGTCGCACACTGGACGTCATGGATGACGAGCTCGCGATCTCCGTACGGGGACTGCGCAAGGCGTACGGCGACACCGTCGCGGTGGCGGGGGTCGACCTCGACGTCCGGCGCGGCGAGGTGTTCGCCCTGCTCGGCCCGAACGGCGCGGGCAAGACCACCACGGTGGAGATCCTGGAGGGCTACCGGCAGCGCGACGCCGGCGAGGTCTCGGTGCTGGGCAGCGACCCGGCCCAGCCGGCCGCCGACTGGCGGTCCCGGGTCGGCATCGTGCTCCAGGGCACCGGCGAGTTCGACGAGCTGACCGTGGCCGAGGTGGTCCGACACTTCTCCGGCTTCTACCCGGACGCCGACGACCCGGACAAGGTCGTCGAGCGGGTCGGGCTGGCCGGCAAGGCGAAGGCCCGCACCCACACCCTCTCCGGCGGGCAGAAGCGCCGGCTCGACGTGGCGCTGGGCATCATCGGCCGCCCCGAGCTGCTCTTCCTCGACGAGCCGACCACCGGCTTCGACCCGGAGGCCCGGCGGGAGTTCTGGGAGCTGATCCGGGACCTGGCGGCCGCCGGCACCACCATCGTGCTGACCACCCACTACCTGGACGAGGCCGAGTCGCTCGCCGACCGGGTCGGGGTGATCGCCGGCGGTCGGCTGATCGAGGTGGCCCCGCCGAACCGGCTGGGCAACCGGCAGGAGGCCCTGGCGACCGTGGCCTGGCGTACCCCGGACGGGACGCCGCAGACCGCGCAGAGCGCGACGCCGACGGCGCTGGTGGCGGAGCTGGCCGCGCGCTGCGGCGGCGAGGTCCCCGGCCTGACCGTGACCCGGCCGACCCTGGAAGACGTCTACCTGCGGATGATCGGACAGTCATGACGACCACGACGAAGCCGGCAGCCCCGGTCGCTGCCACCGGTGGCCGGCGGGTGGGGCCCGGTGCCCTCGCGCTGCGGCAGGGCCGGCTGGAGATCACCCAGTTCCTGCGCAGCCGGGAGTCCGTCGTCTTCACGATGGGCTTCCCGATCATCATGATCCTGATCTTCGCGGCGATCTTCGACGGCACCGTCGGCGGCGGGGTGAAGTACACCCAGTACTTCATCACCGGCATGATCGCGACCGGGCTGATGACCGTGAGCTTCCAGAACCTGGGCATCTGGATCCCCATCGAGCGGGACCGGGGGGTGCTCAAGCGCTACCGGGGCACGCCGATGCCGAAGTGGGTCTGGTTCGCCGGCAAGGTGATCATGGTGGTGGCGATCGGCGTCGCGGAGACCGCGCTGCTGCTGGCCGTCGCCGTGACGCTGTTCGACCTCGACCTGCCCGGCACCGCCGCGAAGTGGTTCACCTTCGGCTGGGTCGCCGTGCTCGGGGTGACCGCCTGCACCCTGTGCGGCATCGCCATCTCCTCGCTGGCCCGCACCGCGCGCAGCGGGTCGGCCGTGGTCACCCCGGTCGCCCTGGTGCTCCAGTTCATCTCCGGGGTGTTCTTCGTCTTCACCGAGCTGCCCACCTGGATGCAGCAGGTCGCGGCACTCTTCCCGCTCAAGTGGATGTGCCAGGGGCTGCGGGCGGTCTTCCTGCCGGAGAGCTTCGGCGCGCAGGAGCCGGGCGGCTCCTTCGAGCTGGGCCGGGTCGCCCTGGTGCTGGCGCTGTGGTGCGTGATCGGCCTGGTGCTCTGCCTGACCACCTTCCGCTGGACCACCAGGCGCGACGGCTGATCCGCCGGAGGGTTCCGGCACCGCCGGTCGGCCGGCCCGCTCACCCGCCGGCGACGAGCGCGGCACCGAGCGGCGTACGCCAGTAGAGCACCTCGCGCCCGGACCGCCGTTTGCTGACGGCGCCCGCGTCGAGCAGCACCCGCAGGTGGTCACTCACCGTCCCGAGGGACAGCCCGGTCACCGCCATCAGCTGCGAGGTGCTCAGCGGCGCATCAAGCCTGGCCAGGATGTTGGCCCGGTTCGCGCCGATCAACCGGGCGAGACCGTCGGGTGCCGGTGAGGTGGGATCCACCAGGATTCCGCGTGCCGGATAGACCATCCCGAACCGGGTGGGCACGTCCCACACCACCCAGCCGCGACGGCAGTGTGCCGGCACGAAGACCAGTTGCTCGGCCTCGTCCAGCGACAGCGGCGGCTCCGGGTAGTCGTTGATCTGGAGACGACCGTCGCCCAGCCATCGCATGTCGCGATTGAGGTCGGCGAAGACCCCCGCCCAGCCGCCCGTGCTCAGCGTGGCGGTGCGGGCGACGATGTCCGCCCGTAACCGGCGTTCCCGCTCCGGCCACTCCGGCTCGACGGTGTGCGTCCAGACCCAGGCGAGGAGCTCCACCACCTGATCGGCGAGACCGTCCGCCAGCAACTCGGCGGCGAGCGGCGCCGGGCGGGTGACCCGCAGGTCGGCTCGGATCTGCTCGTCGGACAACCGCGCGACGGACGCCAACTCCGCCGGGAACGTCGGTTCCGGCGAGGCGGGTGCGATGGTGAGGAAGTCCGCGGTCCACCGGGGGTTGAACGACGCGGGCAGCAGCGCCCGGGCCACGGGCCGGGCGGCCAGCATCCGCCGGAACGCCTCGATGTGGCGCTCTCGCCAGGCACGCTGCCAGGGCGTACGCGGGTGATACAGCGCGTGCAGCGCGGCGACCGTGTCGACCATCGGCGAGACCGCGAAGCGGCTGCGCGCGAGCAGATCCGATGGCACCTGCCAGACGCCCACGTTTCGCCTCCAGACGTAACTCTAGGAGATCCACTCGGCGGCCCACACGATCGTGCTCGTGAGAACGTACGCAGACCTGTTCGCGGCCCGTGAGTTCCGCAACCTGTTCCTCGCCAACTGCGCCGGGATCGCAGCGCACACCACGTCAGCGCTGGCGCTGGGCGCGTTGACCTATGCGTCGACCGGCTCGGCACTACTCACCGCGCTCAGCATGTTCGGCGCACCGCTGGCCGGCGTGCTCGGCAGCCTGACGTTGCTGTCGGCCGCGGACAGCCTGCCGCCCCGCCGGGCGCTGACCCTCGCTGCGGTGCTGGTCACCGTCGGAGCGGCGGTGCAGGCCGTGCCCGGGCTGCCACTGTGGGCCCGCTTCACGATCATCTTCGTCAGCGCGTACGTCGGCTCGATCACCGGTGGGGCCAGGTGGGCGCTGCTCACCGACATCCTGCCGGCCAACGCCTACGTACTGGCCCGGGCCACCATGAACACGAGCGTCGGGGTGATGCAGATCGCTGGGTTCGGGCTGGCCGGCGCCCTGCTCGTCCTGCTGACCCCGTACCAGGTGTTCCTGCTCGCCGCGGTGCTCCGGGCGGTGGCCGCCGCGGTGGGCTGGTTCGGGCTGTCCGAACGCCCGGTCCGGGTCACCGAGCGGACGACGATCGCGCGCACCGTGCGGGTGAACAAGGAACTCTGGGCAGACCCGGGCCGCCGCTCGCTGTTCCTGAACCTGTGGGTACCCAACGGTCTGATCGTCGGGTGCGAGGCGCTCTTCGTCCCGTACGCCGGTGACCGCGCCGGCTTCCTGTTCGCCGCTGCCGCCCTCGGCATGCTGATCGGGGACGTGGTGGTGGGGCGGTTCCTGACGGGGGCCCGGCGGGAGCGGTGGGTTCCCGCACTGCGGTTGCTGCTCGCAGTCCCCTATCTGGTCTTCCTGCTGTCGCCGCCGCTACCACTGGCCATGGTCGTCGCACTGATCGCCTCGGTCGGCTTCGCCGCCGGGCTGCCGTTGCAGGAGCGGCTGATCGCCCACTCGCCACCCGAGGCCCGTGGCCAGGTGCTCGGCCTGCACCACAACGGCATGCTGGCCGGGCAGGCGGTGTGCGCCGCGCTCGCCGGTACGGTCGCGGACCTGGTCCCGGCGTACTGGGCCGTCGCGCTGCTGGCCGGGGCGTCGCTGGCCGCCACCGTCGCGCTCACCTCGGGGTTGCGACGGACCGCACCCGAACCCGTTCCGGCGATACCGACGCCACCGGCGTGAGCACGCTCCCGGCGACCTCACCGGCCGTACCGAGGTGCGATCCGGCGGCGACGGCCCGGTGCAGGACGAAGGCGCCGGCGGCCACCCGCCCTGGGCGGTTCGAGCGCCGCCGGCGCCCGGCGTCGAGGTCGGCTCAGTACGTGTAGAAGCCCTTGCCGGTCTTGCGGCCCAGGTCGCCGGCGGTGACCATGCGCTGGAGCAGTTCCGGCGGGAAGAACTTCTCGTCGGCGGTGTCGGTGTAGATGTTCTTCGAGGCGTGCAGCAGCACGTCCACGCCGGTCAGGTCGGTGGTGGCCAGCGGACCCATGGCGTGGCCGAAACCGAGCTTGCAGGCGGTGTCCAGGTCCTCGGCCGACACCACGCCGGACTCGACGAGCTTGACCGCCTCGACGACCAGCGCCGCGATCAGCCGGGTGGTGACGAAACCGGCGATGTCCCGGTTGACCACCACGACCGTCTTGCCGATCCCCTCGGCGAACGCCTTCACCGTCGCCAGCGTCTCGTCGCTGGTCTTGTAGCCCCGGACCAGCTCGCAGAGCTTCATCATCGGCACCGGTGAGAAGAAGTGGGTGCCGACGACCGCCTCCGGCCGCTCGGTCACCGACGCGATCTGGGTGACCGGGATGGCCGAGGTGTTGGTGGCCAGCACCGCGTCGGCCTTGCAGATCTTGTCCAGCGCGCGGAACACCTCGTGCTTGATCTCCAGCCGCTCGAAGACCGCCTCGACCACGATGTCCGCGTCGGCGACCGCCTCCAGGTCGGTGGTGGGGGTGATCCGGCCCAGCGTCGCCTCGACCTCGGACGCGTCGATCCGGCCCTTCTCGGCGAACTTCTCCAGCGACTTCCGGATGCCGTCGACGCCCCGCTTGGTGGCCGCGTCGTCCAGATCGCGCAGCGTCACCTGCCAGCCCGCCTGCGCCGCCACCTGGGCGATGCCCGAACCCATCAGCCCGGCACCGACGACCGCGAGTCGACCCGCCATCTGCTTCTCCCTCGCTGCGATTGAGTGTCTGTCTGCACCCTAGTCGGCGAGCCTGAACGACGGCTAAGGCACCGGCCGCGGCGGCGGAGCCGGTCAGATGGTGAGGTCCGGGGCCTCCGGCGCGGTCCCCCGCTCCACCCGCACACCGAGCGCCCGCAGGTCGGCCACGAAGTCCGGATAGCCCCGGTCCACGTGGTACACGTGGGAGACCTCGGTGACCCCCTCGGCGCAGAGCCCCGCGATGATCAGACCCGCGCCGGCCCGGATGTCGGTGGCGCGTACCGGGGCGCCGGAGAGGCGGTCGCGACCGCATACCAGCGCGTGGTGGCCGTCGGTCTTGATGTCCGCCCCCAGCCGCATCATCTCGTTGGCGAACATGAACCGGCCGTCGAAGATGTTCTCGGTGATCAGGGAGGCGCCGTCACTCACCGCGGCCAGGCCGATCGCCATCGGCAGCAGGTCGGTGGCGAAGCCCGGGTACGGCAGGGTGACCACGTCGACGGCGGCGGGCCGGTCGTCGGCGCGTACCCGGAAGGCGTCGCCGCGAGTCTCCACCAGTGCGCCGGCCGAGACCAGCTTGTCCAGCGCGACCTCCAGGTAGGCCGGGTCCACGCCGGTGACGGTGACGTCTCCCCGGGTCATCGCGGCGCCGAACGCCCAGGTGCCGGCGACGATCCGGTCCCCCACCGTGGCGTGCCGCACCGGGTGCAGCTCGGGCACCCCGACGATCCGCAGCGTGGAGGTGCCCGCGCCGGAGATCCGCGCGCCCATCTGGTTGGCCATCGTGCAGATGTCGACGATCTCCGGCTCCCGGGCCGCGTTGTCGATCACCGTCACGCCGCGGGCCAGCACCGCCGCCATCACCAGGTTCTCGGTCGCCCCCACGCTGGGGAAGTCCAGCACGATCTCCGCGCCGTGCAGGCCGTCCGGAGCCGATGCGATGACGAAGCCGTGTTCACCGGAGATGTCCGCGCCCATCCGGGTCAGCCCGGAGATGTGCATGTCCAGCCCCCGGGAGCCGATCGCGTCCCCGCCCGGGTGGGCCACCCGGACGTGCCCGCGACGGGCCAGCAGCGGGCCCAGCACGCAGATCGACGCGCGCAGCCGGCGGACGAGGTCGTAGTCGGCCTCCACGCCGGGCCGCTCCGGGACGTCGATGACGACCGAGCGGGACCGGGCGGTCCCACCTCGGGCGACCATCGGGTCGACCGGATCGTCCGCCTCGAACCGCACGCCGCAGCCGAGCCGGCGCAGCACCTCCCCCATGATCGCGATGTCGGTGATCCGGGGGACGTTGGTGATCACGCTGCGCCCCGGGGCGAGCAGCGCGGCGGCCATCAACTTGAGCGCGGAGTTCTTGGCACCGACCACGTGCACGGTGCCGGCCAGCCGGGCGTCACCGCCGACCCGGATGACGTCGACGTCGTTGACCGCCTGGTCGCCGGCGTCGCCGGCCCCCGCTCCGCCCGGCCAGCCGAGGGCGGGGTCCGGCCGTGCCGGGATCGTCAGGTCCGGTATCCGTAGGCTGTGCGTCATGGCCGTCCACCTCACGCGCATCTACACCAAGGCCGGCGACGCCGGCATGACCAGGCTGAGCAACAACGAGCAGGTGCCGAAGACCGACCCGCGGATCGCCGCGTACGCGGACGTCGACGAGTGCAACGCCGCGATCGGCGTGGCGCTCGCCCTGGGGCAGCTCGACGAGGAGCTCCGGGCGGTGCTGGGGTCGATCCAGAACGACATGTTCGACGTCGGCGCCGATCTGGCCACCCCGGTCGAGCCGGATCCGGCGTACCCGCCGCTGCGGGTCACCGAGGAGTACGTGGAGCGCCTCGAGGGCTGGTGCGACGAATACAACGCACGCCTGAGCAAGCTCGACTCCTTCATCCTCCCCGGCGGCACCGCTGGCGCGGCGCTGCTGCACGTGGCACGGACGGTCGCCCGGCGCGCCGAACGGGCCGCCTGGGCACTGGTCGCGCACGACCCGGATCGCACCAGCTCCCTTCCGGCAAAGTATCTCAACCGCCTCTCCGACCTGCTGTTCATCCTGTCAAGAACGGCAAATCCGGACGGAGATGTGCTATGGGTGCCGGGCGGTAGGCGCTGAGCGTCGGCGCGCTGCACCACGTCGAGGTCTGGGTGCCCGACCTCGACGCCGCCCGGGCGAGCTGGGGCTGGTTGCTGGGCGAGCTGGGTTGGACGCCGTACCAGGACTGGCCCGCCGGCCGGTCCTGGCGGCTCGGCCCGACGTACCTGGTGCTGGAGGAGTCTCCCGCGCTGTCGGGGCGGGCGCACGACCGGCTCGCCCCCGGGCTCAACCACCTCGCGTTCCACGCCGGTCCGCCCGCCGCGGTGGACCGGCTGGTCGCGGCCGCACCCGCGCACGGCTGGACACTGCTCTTCCCCGAGCGCCACCCGCACGCCGGCGGCCCGGACACCTACGCCGCCTACCTCACCGACACCCACGGGTACGAAGTCGAGCTGGTCGCCTCCGACGAAACCGGTAACGGCCCACGGTAAGAAGCGTCTGACGGCGCCGGACACGTGAGGTGTTTCCGGGGAGCCCGCCCGCGGAGGGATCAAGCCTGACCGCCCGGAGCGGGTGGGCTCCCCGGAAACACCGGAGAACCGGGAGGTCAGGCCGCGGGCCAGTCCTGGGAGGCCACACGCGGCGAGGCCGCCCCGGGCGGGGCGGCCTCCAACCAGCTGAGGAATCCGGTGACGGTGGAACGCGCCATGGCGATCTCGACCGGAGCGTGGTGACTGGTACACCGGAGGATCACCCAGTCGGCGGGCATCGAGAGACGCTCCTGCCCCTCCGGCAGGCGCCGTCGCTCCACCACCAGCTCCTTGCGGGAGAGCACCCGCTTGGGTCGCAGGGCGAAGCTGAACATCCGGTACCACCGGAGCTCGTCGCCGGCGAAGCGCCCGAAGCCGGGCGACCAGCCCCGGCCGTCGAGCACCGTGGTGACCCGGACGCCGAGCCGGATGATGCCTCCGCTACGGGTGACCAGGGCCCGCCGGATGAAGAGGATCAGGATCGCGGCGACGACCACCGCAAAGCCGATTCCGATCCCTTCCACGATCTCCATCGGCGGATCGGCTCAGCGCGCGGGGGTGGCCGGGGAGGCGCTCTCGGCGAGGACGGTGACGCCCTCACCGGTCACCGACAGGAAGCCGCCGGCGATGTCGTACGCGACCTGCTGGCCGCCGACCTGCTTGATGCGGACCTGGCTGGGCTCCGCCAGCTGGCCGAGCAGGGGCGCGTGCCCGGGCAGCACACCCAGCTCACCCTCGGTAGTCCGGGCGACGACCATCTCGGCCTCGCCCGACCAGACCTTCTCCTCGACGGCTACGAGCTCGACGTGAAGCTGCTGTGCCACGCTGTCTCCTTGCTGCGGCGGCGGAATGTCGAAAGTCTAGTCCCGCCGCCGGGAGCGCCCCAACGCGGGTGGCGAGACCTGCGCCACCCGGTGTCGGGACACGCGGAGCCGGGCCGGCGGGAGGCCGGCCCGGCGGTGGCGCGAAGGTCACTTGTTCCGGTTGCGGAACTCGGGGTGTTCGAGCAGGAACGCGTCGAGCTGCTCGTTCTTCAGCGCGGTGAAGAAGTCGTCCGCGGCCGGCAGCAGCCGCTCGCCCCGGTACGCGCTGCCGGTGCCGATCCCCTCCCCCGGCAGCTTGATCAGCTCGACGTTCTCCGGGCGCACACCCTTGAGGGCGACGGCGAAGTCGACCACGCTGTTGCCCCGGCCGTTGAAGGTCAGCGACTGGCCCGCGGCCCGGATGACCCGGTCCAGCTTGATCGGGTTGGTCACCACGTCGGCGCTGAACGCCTGCTTGACCATCGCCTTGATGAACTGCTGCTGGTGGCGCTGGCGGCCGTAGTCGCCGTCCGGGACGCCGTTCTTGGGGTAGCGCTGCCGCACGTAGTCCAGCGCCTGCCAGCCGCTCAGGTGCTGGTTGCCCTTCGTGTACTCCGCCTGCGGCCCGATGTAACCGGGGCCGTTCGGGTTGCCCTTGCGGTGCGTGCCGTCGGGCTCGCGGTGCTCGGACCGCACGTCCCGCTCGATGTACATGTCGACGCCGCCCATCGCGTCGACGATCTTCTGGAAGCCGGTGAAGTTGATGATCGCGCCGGCGTCGAACCGCTCGATGCCGGTCACGTTCTGCACGGTCTTGGCGAGCAGCTCGAAGCCCTGCGGGGCGCTCGGGTTCTGCCCCTGCACGACGCTGCCGTGCGACATGGCCCCGTTGAGCTTCCCGGCGCCGCCGGAGTAGCCGGCCTTGTCGAACTCCGGGATGTCGACGTACAGGTCGCGGGGCAGGGAGAACAGGTACGCCCGGTCCATCGTCTCCGGCACGTGCAGCACCATGATCGAGTCGGCCAGCGGCCGGTCCTCCGGCTTGCGCGGGTCGGTGCCGACCAGCAGGATGTTGAGCGGGCCCTTGACGTCGCTCTTGCGCTCCTGCGCCCCGGCCGCCTGGTCGCCGAAGAGGTCGGCCTTGCCGACGGCGCCCTCGTACCGGGCCAGCAACGCCTCGTAGCCGACCAGCACCACGCCGCTGAGCAGCATGAGCACGGCGCCGAAAATGGTGCACGTCCTGGCCCACCGCGGCACGCCCGACCACATGGACGGCTTGCCGCCGCCCTTGCCGGCCTTACCCACGAGCTTCTCCATTCGTCGTCACGCCCACAACTCAAGGGACGGGCGGACGCAGCCGAAAAGTTGCACCGGATCGACGCCGATTGGCGGGCGTCGCGCTCGAAACGGTACCCCGCCGTCGTGGGAATCGCTCTCCCGACAATCGGACATCCGGTCCGATCAGGCCCGCAATGGCCGAAGGCCACCCCGGCGAGCCGGGGTGGCCTTCGTCAGTTGTGGCGGAGTTCTCAGCCCTCCGACATCAGTTCCTTCGCCTTGCGCTCCAGGTCCTCGAGACCGCCGCACATGAAGAAGGCCTGCTCGGGGAAGTGGTCGTACTCGCCCTCGCTGATCTTCTTGAACGCCTCGATGGTCTCGCTGATCGGGACCGTCGAGCCCGGCACGCCGGTGAACTGCTCGGCGGCGTAGGTGTTCTGCGACAGGAAGCGCTCGATCCGCCGGGCCCGGGCCACGGTGATCTTGTCTTCCTCGGAGAGCTCCTCGATACCGAGGATGGCGATGATGTCCTGCAGGTCCTTGTAGCGCTGCAGGATCCGCTTCACCTCGGTGGCGACCTGGAAGTGCTCGGCGCCGACGAACTCCGGGGCCAGGATCCGGGACGAGGACGCCAGCGGGTCCACGGCCGGGTAGATGCCCTTGTCGGAGATCGACCGCTCCAGGTTGGTGGTCGCGTCCAGGTGGGCGAACGTGGTGGCCGGGGCGGGGTCGGTGTAGTCGTCCGCCGGCACGTAGATCGCCTGCATCGAGGTGATGGCCTGGCCCCGGACGGAGGTGATCCGCTCCTGGAGCTCGCCCATCTCGTCGGCCAGGGTCGGCTGGTAACCCACGGCGCTCGGCATGCGGCCGAGCAGCGTGGAGACCTCGGAACCGGCCTGGGTGAAGCGGAAGATGTTGTCGATGAAGAGCAGCACCTCCTGCTTCTTCACGTCGCGGAAGTACTCCGCCATGGTCAGCGCGGACAGCGCCACCCGCAGCCGGGTGCCCGGCGGCTCGTCCATCTGACCGAAGACCAGCGCCGTCTTGTCGATGACGCCGGACTCGGTCATCTCGGCGATGAGGTCGTTGCCCTCACGGGTCCGCTCACCCACGCCGGCGAAGACCGACGTACCACCGAAGTTGTTCGCGACTCGGGTGATCATCTCCTGGATGAGCACCGTCTTGCCCACGCCGGCACCGCCGAACAGGCCGATCTTGCCGCCCTTGACGTACGGGGCGAGCAGGTCGATGACCTTGATGCCGGTCTCCAGCATCTCGGTCTTCGGCTCCAGGTCCGCGAAGGCCGGGGCCTTGCGGTGGATCTGCCAGTGGTCGTCCGGGCTGAGCGTCTCGCCCTCGGTGAGGTTGAGGACCTCGCCGATCGCGTTGAACACGTGGCCCTTGACCGCGTCGCCCACCGGAACCTTGATCCCCGAGCCGGTGTCGCGCACCTCCGAACCACGGACCAGGCCGTCGGTCGGCTGCATCGAGATCGCGCGGACCATGTTGTCACCCAGGTGCTGGGCGACCTCCAGGGTCAGCGTCTTCCCGCCGCCGGCGAGCTTCACCTCCACCCGCAGGGCGTTGAACAGGGCCGGCATGGCGTCGCGCGGGAACTCGGCGTCGACGACCGGGCCGATGACCCGGACCACGCGACCCGTGGCCGTCTTGGTCTCCACTGGTGCAGTCATCACACTTCACTTCCCGACGCGGCCAGCGCGTTCGCGCCGCCGACGATCTCGCTGATCTCCTGGGTGATCCCGGCCTGGCGGGCCGAGTTCATCTCACGCGTGTACTTCTCGACCATCTCTTCGGCGTTGTCGGTGGCGCTCTTCATCGCCCGCCGCCGCGCCGCCGACTCACTCGCCGCCGACTCGATCAACGCCGCGTAGATCCGCGTGTTGATGTACTTCGGCAGCAGCGCGTCGAGCAGCGCCTCGGCCTCCGGCTCGAACTCGTACGCCGGCAGCAGACCCTCGGACCGCGGACGGTCCTCGACCTGCATCGGGCCGATGACTTTCGCGACCGGGTTCTGGGTCATCAGGGAGTGGAACTCGGTGTAGACGATGTGCAACTCGTCGATGCCGAGCACCCCGTCCGCCCCGGCGCCGCCGTCGACGTCGTCCGCACCGGCCGAGAACGCCTTGATCAGCGTCTCGCCCACGGTGCGGGCGTCGGCGAACGTCGGCTGCTCGGAGAACCCGGTCCAGTTCGCCTCGATCGGCCGGTTGCGGAACCGGTAGAACGTGACGCCCTTGCGCCCGATGACGTAGAGCACCGGCTCCTTGCCGTCGGCCTTGAGCCGGGCGATCAGCGACTCCGCCGTCCTGATCGCGTTGGAGCTGTAACCGCCGGCCAGGCCGCGGTCGCTGGTGACCAGCACGACGCCCGCCCGCCGCACCCGCTCACGCGGGGTGAGCAGCGGGTGGTCGATCCGCGCGTTGGACGCCAGCGCCGTGAGCACGCCCGTGATGGCCCGGGCGTACGGCAGGGACGCCTCCACCCGGGCCTGGGACTTGGCGATCCGGCTCGTCGCCACGAGCTCCATCGCCTTGGTGATCTTCTTCATCCCCTTCGCCGAGCGGATCCGCTGGCGAAGAACGCGAACCTGGGCAGCCATGGATCAGCTCTCGGCCGGGCGGTCGGTCGAGCCGTCCCGGAAGCGGGTCACCGTCTCGCGGTTCTCCTCGCCCTGGAGCGGCGCGGCCGGGGCCTCATTGATCCGACGCTCGTCCTCCTTGCCCAGGAAGACCTGCTTGAACTCGGTGATGGCCGACTCCAGCGAGCCGACGATGTCATCGCCCCACTTGTTGTCGGCGATGGCCGCCAGCACACCCTCGTGCTTGTGCCGGAGGTACTGGAGGAACTCGGACTCGAAGCGACGCACCTCGCCGACCGGGATGTCGTCCAGCTTGCCCTCGGTGCCGGCCCAGACCGAGACGACCTGCTCCTGCACCGGGTACGGCGAGTAGTTCGGCTGCTTGAGCAGCTCGACCAGGCGGGAACCGCGCTCCAGCTGGGCGCGGGAGGCCCGGTCCAGGTCGGAGGCGAAGGCGGCGAACGCCTCCAGCTCGCGGAACTGGGCCAGGTTGAGCCGCAGCGAACCGGCGACCTTCTTCATCGGCTTGACCTGCGCCGCGCCACCGACCCGGGAGACCGAGGTGCCGACGTTGATGGCCGGCCGGACGCCCTGGTTGAACAGGTCGGTCTCGAGGAAGATCTGGCCGTCGGTGATCGAGATGACGTTGGTCGGGATGAAGGCCGAGATGTCGTTGGCCTTCGTCTCGATGATCGGCAGGCCGGTCATCGAGCCGCCACCCAGCTCGTCGGAGAGCTTCGCGCAGCGCTCCAGCAGGCGCGAGTGCAGGTAGAAGACGTCACCCGGGTACGCCTCGCGGCCCGGCGGGCGACGCAGCAGCAGGGACACGGCGCGGTACGCCTCGGCCTGTTTGCTCAGGTCGTCGAAGACGATCAGGACGTGCTTGCCGCCGTACATCCAGTGCTGCCCGATGGACGAGCCGGTGTAGGGGGCGAGGTACTTGAAGCCGGCCGGGTCGGAGGCCGGGGAGGCGACGATGGTGGTGTACTCCATCGCTCCCGCCTCCTCCAGGATGCCCTTGATCGAGGCGATCGTGGAGGCCTTCTGGCCGATGGCGACGTAGATGCAGCGGACCTGCTTCTTCGGGTCGCCGGAGCGCCAGTTGTCCCGCTGGTTGAGGATGGTGTCCAGGGCGACCGTGGTCTTGCCGGTCTTCCGGTCACCGATGATCAGCTGCCGCTGGCCCCGACCGACCGGGGTCATGGCGTCGATCGCCTTGATACCGGTCTGCAGCGGCTCGTCGACGGACTGCCGGGACATCACGTTCGGGGCCTGGAGCTCCAGCTCGCGGTAGCCCTCGTTGGCGATGTCGCCGAGCCCGTCGATCGGCTGGCCGAGCGCGTTGACCACGCGGCCGAGGAAGGCGTCGCCGACCGGGACGGAGAGCACCCGTTCGGTGCGCTTGACGCGCTGCCCCTCCTCCAGCTTGGCGGAGTCACCGAGAACGACGACACCGATCTCCCGGACGTCGAGGTTCAGCGCCACGCCGAGCGTGCCGTCCTCGAACTCCAGGAGCTCGTTGGTCATGGTCGAGGGCAGGCCCTCGACGTGGGCGATGCCGTCACCGGTGTCGGCGACGGTGCCGACCTCCTCGCGGGAGACGTCGGCCGTGTAGGAGGAGACGTAGCGCTCCAGGGCGCCGCGGATCTCCTCCGTCGAGATGGTCAGCTCGGCCATCCTCTGCTTCCTTAAGTATCAGGGTCCCGGGATACCTAGTACCGACCGGTCCGAATGGCGTCGATCAGGGCTGCGGAGACGCTGGTCAGCGCTTCGCGAGCGCGTTGCGGGTCTCGTTGAGGCGGCGCAGGACGGTGCCGTCGTACAGGTCGGAGCCGACCTGCACGCTCACCCCACCGAGCACCTCCGGGTCGACCGTCTGCTTGACGGAAACCTCTCGACCGTACATCGCGGAGAGGCGGGCACCCAGGCGTCGCTCCTCCTCGTCAGTCAACGGGGCTGCCACCGTGACGTACGCCACCTGGCGGTCCCGCCGTTCGGCGGCCAGCTCGACCAGCCGGGTGAGCGATCCGGTGAAGGAACGCCCCCCGAAGCCGGCCAGCGCCACCTCGATGAGGCGGACGGTGGCCAGCTTGGCCTTGCCGGCCAGCAGCTCGCCGACCAGGACACCCCGCTGGTCCACCGGGGCCACCGGGTTCGACAGCACCGCGCTGAGCCCGGGCTGGCCGGCGACGACCTGCCCGAAACGGAACAGCTCGTCCTCGACCTCGCCCAGGTCACCCGCGGCATCGACGCTGGCCAGCACGGCCTCCACGCCGAGTCGCTCGGCGCCGTCGAGCAGTTCCGACGGCGCCGACCAACGGCCGGAGACCAGCGCGGCGAGCAGGTCGAGCGCGCCCTCGCTGATCTTGCCCCGCAGCATCTCGCCGAGCAGACCGGCGCGGTCCGCAGCGGACCGGGCGGAGTCCGAGAGCGCCCGCCGCAGCCGAGTCTCCCGCCGGAGCAGGCCGGCGACGGCGAGCAGGTCGTTCGCGGTGTGAGCCACCGCGACCGGGTCGGCACTGCGCGCGTACGCGTCGAGGTGCTCCGCCGCGACCTTGTACGACTCCCGGCTGGCGGCCTGCATCAGCGGGCCCCCGCGCTCTCGAGACCGCTCAGGAACCGGTCGACGGTGCCCTTGCGACGAGCCTCGTCGGCGAGCGACTCACCGACGATCTTGCTGGCCAGGTCGACCGCGATCGTGCCGACCTCCGTGCGCAGCTCGCGCACGATGGTGGCCCGCTCGGCGGCGAGCTGCTCCTTGCCCGCCGCGATGATCCGGTCGGACTCCTCCCGCGCCTTGGCGAGGATGTCCTGGCGGATGCCCTCGGCGTCGGCCCGGGCGTCGTCCCGGATCTTGGCGGCGTCGGTGCGCGCCTCGGCGAGCTGCGCGCGGTACTGCTCGAGGAGCTGGTTGGCCTCGGCCTGGGCGGCCTCGGCGCGCTTGATGCCACCCTCGATCGCGTCGACCCGCGCCTGGAACGTCTGCTCCATGCGGGGGAAGACGAACTTCATCAGCACGAAGCAGAGCACGGCAAAGGCGACCGTCCCGACCACGAGCTCCTGCCACAGCGGGACGATCGGGTTGTGGGCCGTTTCACCACCTTCGGCGGCGAGCAGGTGGTACATGGTTACCTCCCGGTCAACAGGGGTGGATCAGGCGCCAGCCCAGATGAAGCCGAAGGCGATACCCAGCAGCGCGAGCGCCTCGATGACGGCGAAGCCGATCCAGACGTACGGCAGGGTCATCCGCGACGACTCCGGCTGGCGGGCGGTCGACTGGATGTAGGCGGCGAAGACCAGGCCGACACCGATGCCCGGGCCGATGGCCGCGAGACCGTAGCCGATGGCGGCGGTGCTGCCCTCTACCGCGGCGTAGACGTCCATTAGTGGGTTCCTCCTGGTTATCACGCGTGACGGTCACGCGGGACGACAACTGTTGGTGCGAAGTGGATCAGTGCTCTTCGGCGAGCGCGCCCTGCACGTAGCTGGCGGTCAGCACCGTGAACACGTAGGCCTGCAGGACGATCACCAGGAACTCGAGGAAGGTGAGCGCGATGGTCATCACCCAGGACAGCACCGAGACCGGGGCCAGCCAGGTGTTGGCGCTGAGCATCGCGAAGCCGCCGAGCGTGAAGACCAGCAGGAGCATGTGGCCGGCGAACATGTTCGCGAAGAGACGGACGGCCAGCGAGAACGGCCGGACGAGGAAGGTCGAGAAGAACTCGATCGGGATCAGCAGCGGCAGGATGTACCAGGGCGCCGGCGGGATCAGGGAGTTCTTGATGAACTTCCCGGCGCCGTGGTGCTTGATGCCGGCGTAGATGAAGAGCACGTAGCTGATCACCGCGAGGATCGCCGGGAAGGCGATGTGCGAGTTCGGCGAGATCTGGAAGCCCGGCAGGATCGCGAAGAAGTTGGTCAGCAGGATGAAGCAGAACAGCGTGGTGAAGTACGGCGCGAACCGCACCCCCGCGTGCCCGATCATGTCGACCGCGATGTTGTTCCGCACGAAGCCGTAGATCGACTCGGCGAACCACTGCTTCTTCGTCGGGACCAGCTGCGGCTTCCGGTAGCTGGCCAGGAAGAAGATGATCAGGACGCCGACCGCGATCCAGACCATCGCCGTGATCTTGGTGAACCAGTACGAGTCGTGCGCACCCCAGGGCAGGATGCTGGGCAGGTAGAAGTCCTCCACACTGGGTGGGAATGCCGCCTGGCCCGCTGCCAGGACGTTCGCCTGTCCGAACACCGCGTCCCTTCCTAAGTAGGCGTGCCGAGTCGGCGGACGACCAGGACGATTCCCCCGGCCATGCCGAGCACGACGCCGATCCCGGTGGCGATGCCCCCGGTGTCGAGCCACTGGTCGACCAGCCAGCCGATGAAACCCCAGAAGACCATGCCCGTGATGAGGTATCCGAGCGCGGTCCAACCCTGGCCGGCACCGGACGGAACGTCGCCTGAGCCGCCGCTGGATCGGGGGGTTTGGTCATCAGCCATGACGGGGCGAACGATATCAGCCGGGAAGACGAGGCTGTGCCTCACCCCCCGCACAACCGTCGTTGTGTGGGCCTTTGGCGGGCGCGTCGTCTGGAGGCACGCTACTCCCCTTCGGCCGGCCAGAAAATGACCGAAGGTGGACAGACGCGCGCGTCGCCCGCCAGGTGGGACGGCGCTACAGATCCACCACGCTCGGTGTGCGCCCCACCGGTCAGCCGGCGACCCCACGTCGGTGCACCCTGGTCAGCCACCAGATGTGCACCCCGGTCCAGACCGCCACGCCCGCCGCGATGCCGAGGCAGAGGGGGAGCAGCCCGTCCCAGCCCGTCGACGCCACGGCCACCATCACGACACCCAGCAGGGTGAACTTGGCGGCGTACAGGCCGAGCCCGAACGGGAGCACCAGCTGCGGGTTGACCGCGTCGGCCCAGGCCAGCACCACGGTGGTCAGCGTGTAGCTGGCCGCCGTCACCGCCACCCCGGCCGCCGCGCCCAGCGCCGCGTCGCCACCGCCGGCCACCCCGCCCACCAGGGCGGCCACCGCACCCAGCAGCACCGAGGCGATCAGCAGCACCGGCAGGTGGCGCAGCCGCCAGCGCCGGTCCGCGGCCGCCTCCGCCGCGCGCACCCCGGGCTCAGCCACGGGGGTACGCCGGGAAGGCGGCGGCCAGCTCGACGACCTCGCCGGCGATCCCGGCGAGCGTGTCCGCTCCCCCGGGCGCCGCCGGGTCGGTGCGTACCGCGCGGGCGATCAGCGAGGCGACCTGGCGCATCTCCGGGACGCCCATGCCCTGGGTGGTGACGCTCGGCGTGCCGACCCGGATGCCGGAGGCCACCATCGGCTTCTGCGGGTCGTACGGGATCGCGTTCTTGTTCAGGGTGATGGTCGCGGCGTCGCAGCGGGCCTCGGCCTCCGCGCCGGTCACCCCGGTCTCGCGCAGGTCGATCAGGGCCAGGTGGGTGTCGGTGCCGCCGGAGACCGGGCGCATCCCCTCAGCGGCCAGCCCGGCCGCGAGCGCTTGGGCGTTCTGCACCACCTGCCCGGCGTACGCCCGGAACTCGGGCTGCGCGGCCTCGCGCAGCGCGACCGCCTTGGCCGCGACGGCGTGCATCAGCGGGCCGCCCTGGGTGAACGGGAAGACCGCCTTGTCGATCCGGGCGGCCAGTGACTCCCGGCAGAGGATCATGCCGCCGCGCGGGCCGCGCAGCACCTTGTGGGTGGTGAAGCAGACGACGTCGGCGTACGGCACCGGCGACGGGATGGCCCGGCCGGCGACCAGCCCGATGAAGTGCGCGGCGTCCACCATCAGGTACGCGCCGACCTCGTCGGCGATCTCCCGGAACCGGGCGAAGTCGATCAGCCGGGGATAGGCGGTCGCGCCACAGATGATCATTTTGGGCCGGTGCGCCAGGGCGAGGTCGCGGACCTCGTCGTAGTCGATCAGCTCGGTGTCCGGCCGGACGGTGTAGCCGACCGGATGGAACCACTTGCCGGAGAAGTTCACCCGGCTGCCGTGGGTGAGGTGCCCGCCGTGCGGCAGGTCCATCGCCAGCACCGTGTCGCCGGGTTGCACCAGGGCGGCGTACGCCGCGAGGTTGGCGCTGGCCCCGGAGTGCGGCTGGAGGTTGGCGTGCTCGGCGTCGAAGAGCTCCTTCGCCCGGGCGATGCCGATCTCCTCGGCCCGGTCGACCTCGCCGCAGCCGCCGTAGTAGCGCCGGCCCGGGTAGCCCTCGGCGTACTTGTTGGTCAGCGTCGAGCCGAGCGCCGCGAGCACCGCCGGGGAGGTGAGGTTCTCGCTGGCGATCAGTTGCAGGCCGCCGCGCAGCCGTTCCAGTTCGCCCAGCACCACCCCGGCGATCTCCGGGTCGACGGTACTGAGCTGCTGGAAGTCCGGCCCCCAGAAGGTGTTGCTCGCGTTCTCCACAGCGAAGGAGTCTATGGGGCCGCACACTGGAACCCGTGAGATGCCTGGTCACCGGAGCCACGGGTTACATCGGCGGGCGGCTCGCGCCCCGGCTGCTCGCCGAGGGGTACGAGGTGCGCTGCCTGGCCCGCAAGGCCGGTCGGCTGCGCGACGTGCCCTGGGCGGCGCGGGCCGAGGTGGTCGAGGGCGACCTGCGCCGGCCGGAGACGCTGCCCGCCGCGTTCGACGGCGTCGACGTCGCGTACTACCTGGTGCACTCGCTCGGGCAGGCCGGC
Organism: Micromonospora sp. U56; assembly: GCF_018070095.1. Taxonomy (NCBI): domain Bacteria; kingdom Bacillati; phylum Actinomycetota; class Actinomycetes; order Micromonosporales; family Micromonosporaceae; genus Micromonospora; species Micromonospora sp. U56. The sequence continues at coordinate 7,450 of NZ_JAGPYL010000030.1, read as the reverse complement.
TTCGAGGCGGCCGACCGGGAGGCGGCGACCCACTTCGCCGCGGCGGCCGCCCGGTCCGGCGTACGCCGGATCGTCTACCTCGCCGGCCCGGAGCCGAAGCAGGACGGCGCGGTCCCCTCGCCGCACCTGCGCTCCCGGGCGGAGGTGGCGCGGATCCTGCTCGCCAGCGGCGTGCCGACGGTGGTGCTGCGGGCCGCCGTGATCATCGGGTCCGGCTCGGCCTCGTTCGAGATGCTGCGCTATCTCACCGAGCGGCTGCCGGGGATGGTCACCCCGCGCTGGGTGCGCAACCGGATCCAGCCGATCGCGGTCCGCGACGTGCTGCGCTACCTGGTCGCCGGCGCGACGCTGCCGCCCGAGGTGGACCGGGCCTTCGACATCGCCGGCCCGGACGTGCTCACCTTCGAGCAGATGATGCAGCGGTACGCCCGGGTGGCCGGGCTGCGTCGCCGAGTGATCCTGCGGGTGCGGCCGCTGACGCCATCGCTCTCCTCGTACTGGGTCGGGCTGGTCACCCCGGTGCCCAACAAGATCGCCCGGCCGCTGGTGGAGAGCCTGGTCCACGAGGCGGTGGCGCACGAGCACGACATCGCCCGGTTCATCCCCGACCCGCCGGGCGGGCTGACCGGCTTCGACGAGGCCGTGGCACTGGCGCTGGCCAAGGTGCGCGACGCCGAGGTGGAGACCCGCTGGTCCACCGCGAGCGGCCCGGACGCGCCGGCCGAGCCGCTGCCCAGCGACCCGAAGTGGTCCGGCGGCACGGTCTACACCGACGTCCGGACATGCGACGTGGCCGCCCCGACCAGCGCGCTGTGGCGGGTGATCGAGGGGGTCGGCGGCGAGCACGGCTGGTACTCGTTCCCGCTGGCCTGGTCGCTGCGGGGCTGGCTGGACCGGCTGATCGGCGGGGCCGGGCTGCGGCGGGGCCGGCGGGACCCGCACCGGCTGCAGGTCGGCGAGGCGCTGGACTTCTGGCGGGTCGAGGAGATCGTGCCGGGCGAGCTGCTGCGGCTGCGCGCCGAGATGCGGCTGCCCGGCCGGGCCTGGCTGGAGATGCGCGTCGAGCCCACCACCGACGGCCGCAGCCGGTACGTGCAGCGCGCCGTCTTCCTCCCCCGCGGCCTGGCCGGGCACGCCTACTGGGGCTCGGTCGCCCCCTTCCACGCCATCGTCTTCGGCGGGATGGCCCGCAACATCGCCCGGGGCGCCGAGCACGCCACCGGCTGACCCGGTCCGGCGCGGGTCAGTTGCCGTCGCGGGGGCCGGTCTGGCGGTAGGTGACCGCCCCGCTGGGCGGGACGAAGTCGCGGACGGGCTGGTCCTTGAGCGCGGTGAGGAGCACCCGGCCCACCGCGTCCACCATCCGGGCCTGCACCGCCTTGCCGACCGCGTCCCGCGGGTCGTCCGGGTTCGCCGCCATCGAGGCGATCGCGAGCTGCGGGGTGAACGCGACCACCGACTCGCTCTCGTACCCCTCCGAGCTGCCGGTCTTGCCGGCCACCGGGCGGCCCAGCAGTGGCCGGAGCCGCTCCGCGGTGCCGCCGTCACAGCGGTGGTACATGGTCTGGTCGCCGACCGGGCAGCGGGCCGCGTCCACCGCCGCCCGGGCCACGTCGGTGTCGACCACCTGCCGGCAGTCCGGGCGGCCGGCGGCCACCTCGTGCCCGGCGCTGTCGGTGATCGACACCACCGGCAGCGGCGCGCACCAGGTCCCCTCGGCGGCGACCGTGGCGTACGCGTTGGCCAGGTCGAGCGGGGTGGTCGAGGAGACCCCGAGGGTGAACGAGCCCCAGTTCCGCGCGCCGGAGCGGGCCAGCCGGGCGTCGTCCTCGGCCCGGAACACGATGCCCAGCCGCTCGGCCATCTCCACCACCCGGTCCGCGCCGACCCGCTCGATCAGCCAGGCGAAGTAGGTGTTCACCGAGCGGCCGAAGGCGGTCCACATGGTGTGCCGCCCGTCCATCCAGTCCGGCGTGGCGTTGACCGGGCACCAGTTGCCACCGCAGCTGGCCCGCCCCGCGTCGATCGGGAACCGGGTGACGATCCGGGTCGGGGCGTCGAAGCCGGTGTCCAGCGGCAGCCCGGACTCCAGGGCGGCCAGCATGGTGAAGAGCTTGAAGGTCGAGCCGCCCTGGTAGCCCTCGATGCCGCCGCCACCGGCGACGAGCTGGTTGACGGTGTTCGGGTGGTTCTTTTGGCCGCCGGGGTTGTCGGCCACGCTGTAGTTCCGGTTCACCGCCATCGCCAGCACCCGGCCGGTGCCGGGCTGGACGACCGCGGTCGGCACGGCCCGCCGGTCGGTGACGGGGTAGATGTCCAGCGCCTGCCGCAGGGTGGCCCGCTGCACGGCCGGGTCCAGCGACGAGACGATCCGGAAGCCACCCCGGCGCAGGGTGTCCTGCCGCTCGGCGGCGGACGCGCCGAAGGCCGGCTGGGCGTTCCACCACTGGGTGAACCAGTCGCAGAAGAAGCCCCAGTCGCCCTGCTCCCGCGGCACCGCGGTGCAGTCGTTCGGGGTCTGGCTGGGGCGCAGTGACAACGGGGCGGCCTTCGCCTGCGCCGCCTCCGCCGCCGACACCTGCCCCGCGTCGACGAGCCGGTCCAGCACGTACGCCTTGCGGCGCAGCGCCGCGTCGGCGTCGCCGTTGATCGGGTCGTCGGTGTCCGGCGAGCGGACCAGACCGGCGAGCAGGGCCGCCTGGGGCAGCGTGAGGTTCGCCGGCGAGGTGGAGAAGTAGCGCTTGCTGGCGGCCGCGATGCCGTACGCCCCGGCGCCGAAGTAGGCGATGTTGAGGTAGCGCCGGAGGATCTCGTCCTTGTCCAGCTCGCGCTCCAACGACAGGGCGTACCGCATCTCCCGCAGCTTGCGGGCGGCGGTGATCTCGGTGGCCGCGGTGCGCTGCTCCCGGGTCAGCCGGGGATCGCTGGCCAGCACGTTGCGCACGTACTGCATGGTCAGCGTGGAGGCGCCCTGCCGGGTCGCGCCGTCGCGCCGGTTGACCGTGAAGGCCCGGACCACGCCGCGCAGGTCGACGCCCCGGTGCTGGTAGAAGCGGGTGTCCTCGGCGGCCACGATGGCCTGGCGCATCACCGGCGCCACCTTGGCCAGCGGCACCTCGACGCGGTCCTCGGTGTAGAACGAGGTGATCAGGGTGCGGCCGTCGTTGGCGTACAGGTTCGACCGTTGCGCGGTGGGTGGGGTGGGCAGGCTCGACGGCAGCTCGGAGTAGGGCGCGGAGAGCGCGCCGAAGCCCAGCCCGAGCACCAGGGCGACCGGGAGGGCCGCCGCCGCCAGCACCAGCCCGGCGAGCACGCCGGCGATCACCACGGTGAACAACTTGTCGAGATGGGCCCGGATCATCAGCACTCCCCGCAGGAGCCGTCAGGACCCGTCCAGAATGACCTGCTATGCCCTTTCCGCCCTCATGTTTCGCGAAACCCGGAGGAAACTCGCGAGCGGGACGCGGCGCGGAGCACCGGACACGCCGCCCGGTTCACCCGGGCGGGGGGGGGTCAGGGCAGCAGCGCCGCGGTGAGCGGATGCACGGTCTCCTCGATCTCGTCGGCCACCCGGCCGAAGCACTGGTCGCCCCGACCCCAGGGGTCGTCCAGATCGTCGGAGTGCAGCGCCGACGCGCCCTGCCGGGCCGCGTCGGCGGCCGCCACCAGGGCCACGCCCCGGGCGTACACCGCCTCGCCGGTGGCCTCCGCCGCCGGCAGGGTGGCGGCGTCCACCAGCCCGAGCAACCGGCCGAACTCGCCGAGCACGAAGGTGCGGGCCACGGCGTCGGGACGCAGCGCCACCACGTACTCCTGCTGGTCGGCGGTCGCGGTGAGGACCAGGTCGGCGGCGTCGATCAGATCCGAGCGCAGCTTGCGGGCGGCGAAGCCGTCCACCTCACCGCCGCGCGAGAGCACCTGCCGGGCCGCCGGCGGGTTCATCTCCTCGCCGGCATGCCAGCCGCCGGTGCCGGCGCTGTGGCTGTGCAGCAGCTCGTCGGAGCGGGTCGGGTCGACGCCGAGCCGGCCCAGCCGCTCCCGGACCGCGAGCACCAGCAGCCGCTCCGCCATCGGCGAGCGGCAGATGTTGCCCATGCACACGTGCAGGACGGTGAACGGCGGCACTCACGCCCCCCGCTCGTCGAGGATGTCCGGCGCCACGTCGCGGAGCTTGTCCAGCCCGATCGCGCCCAGCCGGAGCACCCGCGGCAGCTCGCCGGTCAGGTCGACGATCGTGCTCGGCACCGGGTCCGGGCAGGGCCCGGCCTCCAGGTAGGCGCGCACCGAGTAGCCGAGCTGGTCGCGGGCCTCCTCGGCGGTCAGCGCGGCCGCCTGGCCCGCCTTGTTCGCCGACGCCACCGCCATCGGGCCGGTCTCCCGCAGCACCTCCAGGGCCACCGGGTGCAGCGGCATCCGGACCGCCACCGTGCCGGTGGCGTCGCCCAGGTCCCAGGCCAGGCTCGGCGAGTGCTCCACCACGATGGTCAGCGCACCGGGCCAGAACGCCTCAACCAGGTCGCGCGCGGCGCGCGGCAGCGAGAAGACCAGGCCGTCCAGCGTGTGCCGGGAGCCGATCAGCACCGGCGGCGCCTGCCTGCCGCCGCCCTTGGCGTCCGCCAGGGCCTTGACCGCGTACGGGGTGAAGGCGTCCGCGCCGATCCCGTAGACCGTGTCGGTCGGCAGGACGACCAGCTCGCCGTTCTTGACCGCCTCGATGGCAGCGGCGATGCCGCGGTCCCGGTCGGCGGGCGACCGACAGTCGTAGAGCATCACGAGGAGCCAGTCTGCCACGCCGGGGCCACACCGGCGTGCGGGCCGTCCGCCCGCCGGTACGCGGTGGCGAACCGGGACCGTCCCGCCAGGTCCCGGTGCTCCGCCACGTCGACGTACCGGCCGTCGGCGGCGAGCAGCGCCGGCACCGCCGCCCCGTGCGTGTCGTCGTGCTCCACGCCCAGCGCGCCGCCGGGCCGCAGCAGGTCCCCGGCGCGGGCCAGCACCGGCCGGATCACGCTCAACCCGTCCGTCCCGCCGAAGACCGCCTCGTCCGGGTCGTGCCCGGCCACCTCCGGCGGTACGGCCACCGCCCGCGGCACGTACGGCGGGTTGCAGAGCAGCACGTCGACCTCGCCGACCAGCGCGGCCAGCAGCTCCGGGTCGGTGACGTCGGCGGCGACCACCTCGATCGGCCGGTCCCCGGCGGCGGCCCGCTCGGCGGCGTTGCGCCGCAGCCACTCCAGCGTGGCGGGCGACCGCTCCACGGCCACCACCCGGGCTGCCGGCACCTCCTGGGCGACCGCCAGCGCGATCGCCCCCGAGCCGCTGCACAGGTCCACCACCAGCGGCGCCGGCCGGGACCGGGCCACCTCGATCCCCCAGCCGGCCAGCAGCTCGGTCTCCGGCCGGGGCACGAAGACCCCCGGCCCGACCGCCAGCTCCAGGTGCCGGAACCCGGCCCTGCCGGTCAGGTGCTGCAACGGCTCCCGGTCGGCCCGGCGGGCTACCAGCGCCTCGAACCGCTTCTTCTGAGCGGCGGTGAAGCCGTCCGCCAGCGCCAGCCGGCCGCGGGGCACGTCCAGCACGTACGCGGCGAGCAGTTCCGCCTCGGCGCGGGCCGACTCCACCCCGGCGGCGGTCAGGGCACGGGTGGCGCGGGTCACGGCGAGCGAGGGTCGCTCGCGTTCTGTCCCTTCGGAGGGGTGGCGCGGAAGGAAGGTCACGACATAATCATGAAGCGTCGCGGGTCACGTCACGAGCGGGTGCGGCCGGACGCACACCGACAGGAGGTTCGCAGGTGGGGTGGCTCGACCGGGTCGATGACCAGGTTGACGCTCTCCGGCGTGCCCGGGCCCTGCAGGAGGCGAGCCGGTCCGCCGAGGCGTGCGGCCTGCTCGAAGCGGTGCTGCGCAGCACCACCGACCCGAACACCCGCGCCGACGCGCTGGTGCAGCGTCTCTGCGCGCTGATCAATCTCGGTCGGACGGCGGAGTTCACCGGGGCCATCGAGGAGGCGTCCACCGCCGTCCGCGACCTGCCCGAGCCGTACCTGCACGGGCACCTCAACGCACTGGCCGCGCTCGCCGCGCACCACCAGGGCGCCCTGGACCGGTGCGTCACCCACCTGGTGCGCGCCGCCCGGGCGCTGGGCGCGGCCGAAGAGCGGGACCGGGACACCGCCTGGGGCTGGCACGACCTGGCGATGGCCTACTCGTACCTCAGCTTCCACGGCTACGCCCTCGGCGCGATCGAGCGGGCCCGGCAGCACGGGCTGGCCGCCGGGCTCCCCGAGGAGGTCTTCGCCGCGCCGGGGATCCGGCTGCGCAACGCGGTCGCCCTAGACCACAACGGCGACAGTGACGGCTGCCTGCGGGTGCTCCGGGACATCGCCATCGACCTGAACCGGTTCGTCCGCGACGGCCGGAGCGAGCGGATCCGTCCCAGCAGCCTGGCCGCGTACGGCTACGCGGCGGCCCGCCGGGCCGCCCTCGGCGACCCGCTGGAGACCGGCACCAAGACCGACCCGGTCCGGCTGCTCGCCCACGGCGGCGACAGCGCCCGCGCCCGCGACATGCGGCAGCTCGGGCAGATCTGCCTGGCCGTCGCCGACGGCCGGCCGATCGAGGCGATCACCCGGCTGGACACCGCGCTGGTCTCCAACGAGACGCTCGGCGCGGCCGAGCCGTCCCGGCTGCGCAGCATCGCGTACGCCCGGGCCGGCGACCATGTGGCGGCGCACCGGGCCGACCGGATGGCGTTCCGGCTGGCCGCCCAGCGCAACGACCGGCTGCGCGACGTGTACATCGACGGCATCGCCGCCCGGATCGACCACGAGGAGATGCGCCGCGAGGCCGCCCGGTACGAGGGCGAGGCGCTGACCGACCCGCTCACCGGCCTGCCGAACCGGCGCCGGCTGGAGCGCTACATCGCCTCGGTGACCGCCCGCGGCGAGCGGGTGGTGATCGGCGTCTGTGACCTGGACGGGTTCAAGGCGGTCAACACCACCCACGGCCACCACTCCGGGGACCTGGTCCTGCAACGCATCGCCGGGGTGATCAACCGGGTGATGCGCCGGGGCGACTTCGTGGCCCGCTACGGCGGGGACGAGTTCGTGGTGGTGCTCTCCGGGGCCGGGATGACCGAGGCGGCCGAGGTGGCCCGGCGGATCCACGCGGCGGTGCGCACCGAGGACTGGGAGTCCCTGGTGCCCGGCACCCCGGTGGGGGTGAGCATCGGCTTCGCCGAGGTCGACGGTGCCCACGGCGCCCTGCGTGACGCCCTCGGCACCGCCTTCGAGATCGCCGACCGCGAGATGCTCCGCGCCAAAACCCGCCCCCGCGCCTCCTGACCCACCCCGCCCTCCCCGCCCTCTCCGCCCCGCCCGCCCCGCCCGCGCCGCCCGCTTGAGGCCTCTTTCAGAGAAAGCGTGGCTATTCGGCGCGGAATAGCCACGCTT